>VFJJ01000142.1 GCA_009886115.1 Actinomycetota bacterium | reverse complement strand
GTGGGCAACGAGCCACTCGCGGCGGAAGACGGGCTTTCTGATCTTGCCGTTGTCGTCGCGGGCGAGCTCGTCGACGAGCTCCACGATGCGGGGGCGCTTGTAGTCGGCGAGCTGCGAGCGCACCCAGGCGATGAGCTCGTCGGACGTTGGATGGGTTCCCGCCCGGGGCTGGACGACAGCCACGATCTGCTCGCCCCAGGCGGGCTCGGGTGCGCCGAACACGACGCAGTCGGCGACCGAGGGGTGTCGGTAGAGGCAGTCCTCGATCTCGCGGGGGTAGATGTTCACGCCGCCCGAGATCACCATGTCGCTCTTGCGATCGGTGATGTAGAGGTAGCCGTCGGCATCGAGATGGCCGATGTCGCCGACCGTGAACCAGCCGTCGACGCCGTCGATCGACCGGCGCGCCGCCGCCGTCTTGTCGGGATCGTTGTGGTAGTCGAAGCCCCCGGTGGCGAGGCGCACGTAGATCGTGCCCACCTCACCAGCCGGCAGCACCCGTCCGTCGTCGTCGACGGCTCGGACCTCGGTGCCGTCCATGGGGCGTCCGACGCTGCCCGGGTGCTCGAGCCACTCCTGCGGGGTGATGGTCGTGCCGCCACCCTCTGAGGCTCCGTAGTACTCGAAGACCTTGTCGGCGCCGACCCAGTCCATGATGGCCCGCTTCACCGGGACGGGGCAGGGGGCCGCCGCGTGCACGATCATCGTGAGCGACGACAGGTCGTACCGGGAGCGCTCGGCCTCTGGCACCTCGAGGAGCCGGATGAAGTTCGCCGGGACCATGTGCGAGTTGGTGATGCGGTGCTGCTCGACCAAGGCCAGCCAGCGGATCGGGTCCCACCTGTCCATGATGACGATCGTCCCGCCGAACGCCAGGTGCATCTGGGCCCAGAACCCCGGACCGGCGTGGTAGGCCGGACCCACCAGGAGATGCCTCGCACCCGGACCCAGCCCCCACCGGTCTCCGGCACCAGCGACGCCCTCGGCGTTGATGCGGAAGTCGCCCCGGTGGATCGCCACGCCCTTGGGCCGACCGGTCGTGCCCGAGGTGTACGACATCGACGCCGGCCATGCGTCGCCCATCGTCTCGGGCGGATCGACCTCCCCAGCGGCGGGTGCCCCAGTCAGCTCCTGCTCCCAGGTGGAGCCGACCAGCAGCCGAGGCACGTCGGGGCAGTCGACCAGCGCCGGCTCGAACTCCACCGCTGTCACCACAACCTTCGACTCGGAGTCGGTCACGAGCCAGCCCGCCTCGTAGGCCTTGAAGTGCCAGTTGATCGGGACGACCGTCGCCCCGAGACGCCCGCAGGCATGTGCAGCCACGAACCACTCGGGACAGTTCCGCAGCATGATGGCGACACGGTCACCGCGCCGTACACCCAAGGCGTGCAAGGCGAACGAGGCTCGACGAGCATCGTCGTCGAACCGGGCGTAGCTGATCGTGACCTCGCCGTTGATCAACGCGGCGGCGTCGGGTCGCAGTCGCGCCTGGGCGAACGGGCCGGCCTTGGGCAGTGCGGTCATGTTCCCGATCTTGCTACACGAGCGCCCTCGGCTGCTGAGATGACACGCTGGGTTCTCGCGGCCGACTGGCCGACCGGCCGACCGGCGAGGAGCGAGATTCGATGGAGACCCTGATCGGCGACGTGTTCCGCAACGCGGCGCGAGCGGCGCCCACGCGAGAGGCCGCGCGTCTGGGAGAGCGTGTCCTCACGTTCTCGGAGCTCGACCGCGACGCGAACCGTCACGCCAGTGCCTTGCGGGGTATGGGGATCGGGCTCGGCGATCGGGTTGTCGTCTGGAACGAGACGTCGCTCGACGCCCTCCCGCTGTTCGCAGCCTGCGCCAAGCTCGGCGCCGTCTACGCCCCAGTCAACGCCCGGCTCTCGGGGGATGAGGCCCGAGCGATCGTCGAGTATGCACGGCCCCGGCTGCTCGTGGTCGACGCAGTTCACGCCGCCGAGGGCGAATCGATGGCGACCACGCTCGGGATTGCCTTGGCCTGTATGGGCGCCGGAGCTTCCGGGCCTGGCGCCTCGCTGTGCGATGCCAGCCTCGGCAGCGCCGACTCCGACGTGCTCGAACCCCGCCTGCGCTCCGGCGATCCGCACGTGATCTTCTTCACGAGCGGCAGCACCGGGCGCCCCAAGGGGGTGATCCTGTCGCACCGGGCCAACTGGCTCCGGTCGTTCGGTGGCGCCATCCTCGACGAGCGGGCCGGGACGGTCTGCATGTTCCCGCTGTTCCACATGTCGGGCTGGTCGATCGCGCTCGGTTGCTGGCAGACCCGCTCGCCGATCACGTTCGTGCCCGACCCCACCGCCGACAACCTCCTCGACGCCTGCCGCGACACCCGTCCCGAGCGGCTCTACTGCATCCCCGCGGTGTGGCGACGGATCCTCGACGCCCTCAACGACGCTCCGGCCGAGCGCCGCCAGGCCTTGTCGTCACTGGTCTTCGCCGACACGGGGACCTCGGCCACGCCGCCCGAACTGCTGAGCGCGATGCGCGACGCGCTGCCCCACACCCGAACCCGCGTGTTCTACGGCAGCACCGAGGCCGGCTCAGGTACCCAGCTCGCCCACACCGATCTCGAACGCAAGCCGGGCAGCTGCGGGCTCCCTCAGCCGGGCGTCGAGGTCAGGCTCTCCGAGACCGGCGAGGTGCAGATCCGCAACGTGTTCCTGTTCGACGGGTACTTCGACAACGAGGAGGCGACGGCCGCCGCGCTCGTCGACGGCTGGTACCAGACCGGCGACCGGGGGGTCTTCGACGACGAGGGCTACCTGTCGATCGTCGGACGGGCGCGCGATCTGATCCGCAGCGCCGGCGAGTGGGTCGCGCCCCCCGAGATCGAGAGCGTGCTGGCCTCGCACCCCGCGGTCGCCGACGTCGCTGTGGTCGGCATCCCCGACGCGACGTGGGGCGAGGTCGTGTGCGCCGTCGTCGTGGCCCGAGCCGGTCACACAACGCCGACGCTCGAGGAGCTGCGGGCTCATTGCGCGCCCCACCTGGCGTCGTACAAGCACCCGCGCCGACTGGAGATCGTCGACGCCTTCCCGCGCACAGCGGCAACGGGTCAGATCCAGCGAACCCTCATCGTCGAACGCATCGTCGCCGGTTGACGCCGCTGACCGACCGATGACCGGCGGCCGACCGGCGGCCGACCCGCATCCCACCGGGGCGCACTGCCGCGCTCGTCACAGGCCGATGCTGAGCTCGATCCCGTTGCGGCCTGCAGCCTTGGCTCGGAACATCGCGGCGTCGGCCCGGTCGAGGACGCTCTCGGCCGTTGCCGGATCGTCTCCGATCAGCGCGATCCCGACCGAGCACGTGACCGTCACGCTGTCGTGGCCGATCAGCACGGGCTCCGAGACGCCAGCGACGATCCTGAGGGCCAACGCCTCGGCCCGCGCCGTGTCGGGGATGTCCTCGCAGACGACGACGAACTCGTCGCCGTGCGGACGGGCCACGGTGTCGCCCGGTCGCACGGCCCGAGCGATCCGCCGCGCCGTCTCACGCAGGACGATGTCGCCACCCTCGTGCCGCCACGTGTCGTTCACCCGCTTGAACTGGTCGAGATCGACGAACAAGACGGCGAGCACACCCGACTGGCGGCCTCGACGGGCCAATGCCTGGCGGAGTCGATCGATGAGCAGACGCCCGTTCGGCAGGCCGGTCAGCTGATCGTGGAGTGCCGCTTCCGACAGCCACTCGCTCTCGAGGGCCGACCCGGCCCGACAGGCCAGGAGCTCGACGAAGGCGCGGTCGACATCGGAGAACGGGTCGATCCGATCCCGATCAGCGAACACGAGGGCGCCGAAGAGCCGTCCCCCGACGTGGACCGGGATCCAGACCGACGAGTGTGCGGAGGCCCGGCCGAGCATCGTTGCGGTATCCGCCTGCGATAGGTCCAGCGCGCCGTCGGAGGCGGCGCTCGACAAGCCGTCGGTGACGACCGAACGGCCGGTCCGGACGAGCTCGGCGCAGGGGGAATGGGCCAGTGCAAGGCAGTCGCCGAGCCCGAGCGACGGGTCATCGGAGTCGACGGCCCGGACGCAGATCTCGTCGTCGATGATCTCGGCCACGAAGCCCGTCGACATCGACAGCGCAGCCCGCCCGGCGCTCAGGCACTCGGCCAGGACGTCGCTGCTGGAATCGACCGGACCGGTCCACAGCCGATGGAGGGTGCTGAGCAGGTCGGAGATCATGGTGTCGCCGACGGCGCCATGGGATCTCCACTCTGGGTTCGAGGACGAGGTGCGGAAGGCGTCGATCTGAGGCATCTTCGCGCGGAGCGTGGTTTTCGGGAACCCCGCCGGAGTCGATTCGGGCCTTCCGTGCCGTTTCTCCGACTCCAGCAGCCGCGAACCCCGGGCGCCTCACCTGCCTCGACGACAGCACCCGCTCGAGATCCGACCTTCCGACGAGGCGCGCTGCACCAGATTGCCGAACACACCCAGCCACGTTGCCTCGCTCAGGCCTGTCCTACCCCACCTGCGTCGTGCTCGTCGCCCTCGGTTGGGAGAACGAGCCGTTTACAGGTAGCCGGACGAGCAGGAGCGATCGATGCAGACGCGGAGGGTGACATCGTGACGGTCGAAGGCCGCGAGCCGCTGCGGTTTCTCGTGTTTGCGGCGTCGCTGCGCGCAGGCTCGCTCAATGCCCGCCTGGCTGAGCTGGCCGCCAAGATGATCGAGGCCAACGGCGCCACGGTCGACCTGGCTTCCATGGCTGACTTCGACGCGCCGTCCTTCGACGGCGACGTCGAGGAATCCGGCGGACTGCCTCCGGGCGCCCAGCGTTTCCGGGAAAGGCTCGAGGCGGCCAACGGGTTCGTGATCGCGGCAAGGTCCGGCTTGCCAACGAGCCACTCACCAACCACTGGTGGAAACTGCCCCTGTACGTCTCGGCCCGCGGACTGACCACGTCGCTGATGCCACATCCGACCGGACCGGCGTTCCAGATCGACTTCGACTTCCTCGACCATCGACTCGATGTGACCACCGTCGCCGGCGCCACCCGGTCCCTCGACCTCGAACCCCGTCCGGTGGCCAACTTCTACGCCGCGGTCATGGGCATCCTCGACGACCTCGGCGTGGCCACCGAGATCTGGCCGATGCCTGTCGAGATCCCCGATGCCATCCCGTTCCCCTACGAGCTCGTCCGCACTTTCGCCGACCCCAACGCCGCACTGCTCGACTTCCTGCAAAGCACCTATGACGCCGCGGCTACGACAGCAGCGTGGGACCGCGACGCGCTCGAACGACCGAACGGAGGCCCCCGCCATGGCTGACACCTGCACCCACCTCGACACCGTGACCGAGGTGACCCCAACGAGTGACGGCTGCGAAGACTGCCTGCGCATCGGCAGCCAGTGGGTCCACCTGCGGATGTGCATGCGCTGCGGGCTCATGGGTTCGCAAGCTGGCCCAACCTCGTGCGGTGTGTCGAAGCGATGCGACCGCTGAGCCGGTCGCCGCATGAACAGCTCGGCGGCGCGACCGCGCGCGACGGTGACGAGCTGGTTCGGTTGGCGTGCATGAACCATGGCGACGACTCAGCGAGTCGTCCCGCGGCTGCGTTCGAACTGTGGCGATCGAACCCGGCGCTTGTCTCGTCGTCTGTCTTCGCCGCGGCTGCGGCCGGCGATCACGCGGTGGTCGCACGGCTCGTGTCCGAAGATGGTGCTGCGGCCAGTCGTTCGGGTGGGCCCTTCGATTGGCCTCCCATGCTGTATGCGACCTACTCGCGACTCGTCACGGGCGACCCAGTGCACGACTTCACGGAAACCCCTCGAGTGTTGCTGCAGTTTGGCGCCGTCCGAACAGCGGATTTCTCTGGGATGGCCTGCTGCCACCGTTCACCGCGATCACCGGTGCGATCGGCCGTGGCGAGCAAGGAAGCCGAGCGCATGTCGATCACGTCAAGTTGCTCCGGGTGCTGCTCGAGGCTGGGGCCGACCCCAACGACGGGCAGGCCATCTACAACGCTGGCATCGGGAACGCCCGGCCCGACGACGACATCGATTGGCTGGAGGCTCTCTTCGAGCGCGGCTTCGGCAATCCGTCGGATGGTCCGTGGTACCGGCGCTTCGGAGACCGCCTCACCGAACCAGCCACCGCTCGAGAGCACATACCCGACCTCATACGTGTCGCCTGCGAACTCGCCAAGCCAGTCGACACCATCCGCCAACTCGGCGAGCTTGGATGGCATGTCAACGCGAAGAACCACACCACCGCACTTCACGAAGCGGCCATGCTCGGCACGATGGAGATCGTCCACGCTCTCATCGCGCTCGGCGCTGACCCATCCATCATCGACGACGATCACAACGCCACTGCGGCCGGATGGGCTGAACACTTCGGCCACGTCGACATCCGCGACCACCTCGAAGATCGGCGCCGACGACCAACCAGCCCGCGCGGGAACAAGAACTCGTCGCCGGAGCTGTCGCCACCTCGCGGCAAGGTTGAGGAACGGGCGTTGGCACAGCTCAGGCCCCGCCGGGGCGGCTCAGGATGAGCCTCGAGCGAGGATCACGCGGGAGCCGTCGACTGTGCCCGCGACGCCCGTCGGCTGACGCGCGAACGCCTGTCGACGTTCGGTGAGGCTGGTGACGACGACTTGGCCGTCGACCGTGTCGAGGGCCCACAGCTCGGGATCGACCTCGGCCGGCCCGCCAGGGGCCCGGGCGATGGCGGTGGCCGGTCCGAGCAGCAGCATCCGTGTCGGCCGCAGGCCCGCGCTCTCCAGCCGGTCGTAGGCGACTCCTCGGGCGACGATCACGGCCACATCGGCGAAGGCGGTCGCCAGATCAACTCCCATCTGCTCGAGCCCGTCGACCACGGCGTCGCTCACGCCCAGGGCCATGTCGTAGCGGAGCGTGCGGAGGAACATCGCCGTGCGGTACGCATCGAACGGGGTGGCGTCGGCCGACGAGAGCTGCGCGCCGTTCATCAGGACCCCGAGCGTGAGCGGCCACACGTGTGGGGCCTCCGAGAGCAACGAGGTGACGAGGACCCGGCCTCCGGGCGCCAAGCCGATCGCCGAGAGGACGCCGGTGGCCGACTGGGCATCGCGCATGATCTCGGCCTGCGACAGCTCCCAGGTGACCGACCCGGCGCCGACGCGGAACTGGCCGACTCCCCACAGCTCGGGCGGTGCAATGGTGCGGGCCATCTGGTTCCTCTCGGGTCTCCGGTTGTCGGGCTGCGCTGTCGGGCTGCGCTGTCGGGCTCTCGGGACGGGGCTGGCGGGCGGGGCGCGGGCCGTGGGCGACGGGCTACCGCTTGGCCACGCGGGGGATCTTGTGGGGCGGGCCCAGCTTCAGCAGCTCGGCGTTGGCGACCAGCTCGACCTGCGGACGGACGCCGACACCGGCCTCGACCGAGTCGGCGATGAGCCCGGCCAACGCGCCCAGGTCGCTGGGAGCGCCGGCGTATCCGACCCGGAGACGCAGCACGTCGACCTGGCGCTGCGTGCGGATGATCTGGAACAGGCCGGCCGCGGTCTCGTCGAGCGCCTCGACGGCACCCCACACGTCGACCGGGAGCACCGAGCGACCGTCGACGATCACCTCGTCACCCTTGCGCCCCAAGGTCCACAGCCGGGCATGGGTACGACCACAGGCACATCGCTGCCGGGTGAAGCGGTCGAGATCGTCGGACCGGTAGCGGATGAGCGGGAACACGTCGCTGCCCAGCGAGGTGGCCACGAGCTCGCCGACAGCCCCGTCGGCAACCGGCGTGGCGTCGCCCGGACCGGTGGCGTCGGGCTCGATGCACTCGTAGAAGCCGACGTCCTCCCACACGTGCAGGCCGTCGTGCTCGCGACACTCGAACGCCGCGCCCACGTCACCGGCCGCGGAGTGGTGGAACAGCGGCATGCCCCAGCGCTCGGCGTTGGCCTTGGCCCTCACTCCCAAGGGCTCGCCTGCGAAGACGATCGACGAGAAGCTCGAGAACACGTCGCGGAGGTCGACGTCGGTGGACTGCTCCAGCTCGGCCAGCGCCAGCAGGAATGGCCCGCTCATCGTGTACCAGCTCGTGGGCCGATACCGACGCACGAGCTCGCAGATTCGCGGGAGCTCCGCCGGGGAGTGGTCGAAGATCAGGGGCACGGCGCCGAGGACGTGCGGGAAGTTGTAGATCGGTCCGCGGAACGTGAACATCGGGATGGCGACATGGTCGCCCGGGCGCACCCCCAGCTCCCAGAAGTCGCGCGCCAACGCCGGGCCGGAGCCTCCCGCCGCCCATCGCTCGGGAACCAGCGTCGGGTCGCCCGTGGTGCCCGACGTGGAGTTGATGGCAGTGAGCTCGGACTCGGGGATGCACAGCAGCCCGCCGTACGGATCGCCATGCGCGTCACGGAACGCTCGGATGGCGTCCTTGTCCATGAAGGGGATGCGCTCACGGAAGTCGTCGACGGTCAAGATGTCGCGGGGGTGGACGCCGGCCTCGCTCCAGTGCTTGCGGTAGAACGGCGAGCGCTCGTAGGCGTAGGGGACGAGCTCGAGGAGCTTCTCCTCGTGCAACGCCGCCAAGGCCGAACGAGAGGCGGTCTCGATGTCGGGGTCGAAGAAGCGGTCGTCACCGAGGTCGCTCTCACGGGAGATCTCGCGCGCCGAGTTCTGATCGCTCATGGCCGGGCTCCCGTCGACGATCTCGCTGTCTCTGAAGCTACGTGATTGCGCGAACCCAGCGCCCGAAATAGTATTCCGAGAATGCGGAATGCCGTTCCCTCAATCACTCCAAGGACGGACGCTCCTTGGACAGACGACGATCAGGCCCGCCCGATCGTCCTCGACGTCGCTCAACGCTCGGTGGCCGCGCGGTACTCCGTATCGGTCGACGAGGTGCAACGCCTCGTCGACGCCACGTACCGGGTGGTGTCGCGCACGGGCAGCGTCGATCCCAAGGTGAGCGAGATCGTCGCCGAGGCCCGCCTCTCCAACCAGGCGTTCTACCGCCACTTCCGCTCCAAGGACGAGCTGCTCGTGGCCATCCTCGACGACGGCCGGCGGCGGCTCGTGTCGTACCTGGCTCACCGGATGGACGGCGCGCCGCACCCGCTCGGTCGCATCCGGCGGTGGGTCGAAGGCGTCCTCGCCCAGGCGGTCGATCCCGAGGCTGCCGCTCGAACCCGGCCCTTCGCTCTGAGCGGCGATCGTCTGACCGACGCCTTCCCGACCGAGCAGCATGCTTCGATCGAGGCGCTCACCGAGCTGCTGCTCACCGCCGTCGCCGATGCCGTGACCGCCGGGCAACTCCCAGCCGACACCGACGTACGCCGCGGTGCCGATGCCGCGTACCAACTGGCCATGGGACGCATGCATCGACACCTCGTCGAGCGCACGACGCCGTCGCGCCGCGACACCGAGCACGTGGTCGCCTTCGTCCTGCGAGGACTGGGCGCAACGGTCAACGACCCGAGCACGAGACAGGGAGCGCCTGGTGGAACGTGAGTTGATGCTGACCGGGATCGGCGGCCAGGGCGTGCAGCTCGCCGCCCAGGTGATCGCCCGGGCCGCCACGTTGGAGGGCCGCGGGGTCATGTTCTTCGGCGTGTACGGCGGGATGATGCGCGGGGGGAACACCGACTCCACCGTCGTGGTCTCCGACGGGACACTCGACGCTCCCCCGATCATCGCCAAGACCTGGTCGGCGATCGCCATGCACCACGAGTTCTGGGAACCCACCCGAGCCAAGCTCCGCGACGGGGCCGTTCTGCTCGTGAACTCGACGCTCTTCGAGGCCGAGATCGACCGCGATCGGTATCGGGTCTTCGAGGTGCCCGTCACCACGCTGGCCGCCACGACGGTCGGCAACCTCCTCGCGGCATCGATGGTCATGACCGGGGCCTACGTGGCCATCACCGGGCTCGTCGGCCTGGAGTCGGCGGTGGAGGCGATGCGCGGCTCGATCCCGTCGTACCGCCAGCAGCACATCGAGATGAACGAGCGGGCCATCCGCCTGGGTCACGAGTCGGTCGAGGCCTTGGCGGCACCAGCCTGGCAGAGCACGGGAGCGCCGGTATGAGCACCCACATGGTCACGGTCAAGACCAGAGGAACCGTCACCATCGCCATCGAGCGCTGCAAGGGCTGCGACCTCTGCATCCCGGTGTGCCCGCCCAAGGTCCTCGACATGTCGAGCGCGGTCAACAGCAAGGGATTTCGCTATCCCATGCTGCGCGCCGGATGCACCGGGTGCGCGGCCTGCGTCATGGTCTGCCCCGACTTCTGTTTCGAGGTCTTCAAGTACACGACGCCCCTCGAGCATGCCGTCGAGGTGAACGATGACCCCGACGCTGGCTCCGTGACGGGCCCTGCGGCCAAGGCCAATGCCTCCAATGGCCCCAAGGCCTCCAATGGCCCCAAGGGAGACCGATCGTGAGCAAGCGGTTGATGGAAGGGTCGGAGGCCATCGCCGAGGCGGCGGTCGTCGCCGGCTGCCGGTTCTTTGCCGGGTATCCGATGACCCCGTTCACCGAGGTGCTCGAGCACTTCGCGGTGAAGCTGCCCAAGGTCGGCGGGGTGTGCATCAACGCCGAGTCGGAGCTCGAGGCGGTGGGAATGGCCTGGGGTGCTGTCGCCACCGGGAATCGGGCAGCTACCGGGAGCACGGGCCAGGGCCTCTCGCTCATGCAGGAGAGCTTTTCCGAGATCACCATGGCGGAGCTGCCCATCGTGTTGTTCAACATCGCTCGCGGCCAGTACGACTACTACCAGTCCACACGCGGCGGTGGCCATGGCGACTATCGCCAGATCGTTTTGGCCCCGATGGACGTGACCGAGGCGGTCGAGCACTGCCAGCTCGCGTTCTGGCTCGCCGAGAAGTGGCGCAACCCCGTCTTGTTCATGGGCGATTACCTCCTCACCCACACCTACGAGGCCGTCGAGGTCACCGAGATCGACTACGGCCCCGTGCCCGACAAGCCGTGGGCGGTCGACGGGTCGTCCTCGGGCACGCTCGACGCCAAGCTCGTCAGCTCCCTCGGCTTCGACAAGGTCGGCCGGCCCCATGTGGGCCCGCAAGCTCACTGGCTTCGGCTGGCCGAGAAGTGGGCCGTCATGCGCGAGCAGGAGCAACGTTCCGAGACGGCGTTCTGCGACGACGCCGAGGTGATCGTGGTCGCCTTCGGCACGCTGGCCAAGTTCGTGCGCTACGTCGTGAAGGAGCTCCGCGCCGAGGGCCATCGGGTGGGTTACGTACGGCCCATCACCTTGTGGCCGTTCCCCGAGCCCGCGGTGGCCGCGGCTGCGTCGGGGTCTCACGTCCGGACGGTTGCCGTGCTCGAGAACAACGCCGGCCAGATGATCGACGACGTTCGTCTCTCTGTGCTGGGACGCTGCCCCGTGGTGGCGATCGGCGGTATCTCCACCGATGGTTCGGGCTTCGGAATGGGAGCATTGCTCGATCCGGCCGTGGTACGAGAGCGCATCCTGTCGGCGCTCGAACCTGTGAGCGCGTGAGTGGGCGCGCACGTACGCAAGAGTGTGGGCAAACGATCGAGGAGCCGACGATGACCGTCACCCCCGTGTATCTCCGCACCGACGTGGCCCCGTCGGAGCCATCGCGCCGTATCGTCGACGACCGACCGCGCCTGTTGCTCACCGACGAGCACGACATGTGCCCGGGGTGCGGCGAGCCGTTGGCCGTGCGCTGCTTCTGCGAGGCCATCGAGGATCTCGGTCAGGGCAACAACGTGATCGTGGTCGCCGGGATCGGGTGTTACACGACGTTCTCGATGTCGCTGGCGATCGACACGGTGCAGGCCCTGCACGGCCGAGCGCCGTCGCTCGCCACCGGCGTCAAGCGCATGAAGCCCGACACCGTGGTGTTCACGCTCCAGGGCGACGGCGACATGGTCAACGAGGGGTTGCAGGAGGTGATCCACACCGCAGCGCGGGGCGAGCACATCACGTGCATCCTCGTCAACAACGGGGTCTTCGGTGAGACCGGTGGACACATGACCGCGACCACCGTCCTCGGGCAGCGCACCAAGAACAGCCTCGAAGGGCGCGACCCCGATTACCACGGGTATCCCATCCTCATCGGTGACATGCTCGCCCCGCTCCAGGGGACCGTGTATTGCGCCCGGGCGTCGGTGCACAACCCGGCCGGTGTCGCCCGAGCCAAGCGCTATCTCAAGAAGGCCTTCGAGACCCAGATCGCCAGACAGGGGTTCTCGTTCGTCGAGATCCTCACCATGTGCCCAACCGGATGGTTCATCCCCACCAACGAGGGCCCGGCCTACATGGACGAGGTCATGGGCGAGGTGCACGTCACCGGCGAGCTGAAGGTCGACGGGGTGCTGCGTACCACCGAGGATCTCAAGGCCGAGTGGGCCCGCAAGGCTGCCGAGGCCGCGGCGCGCGGCGGCGGGCCGTCCTTCGACGTCGAGCACACGCCGGAGGGTGGCGAGGTGTGACCAGGGCCGTCCGTCAGGCAATCGAGGAAAACGTCAGCCCCGGGCTTGGGAGATCGCCCAGGCTGCGTTGACGAGCCCGATGTGGCTGAACGCCTGAGGGAAGTTGCCGAGGAGCTCGCCCGTGCGGGCGTCGACCTCCTCGGCCAGCAGCCCCACGTCGTTCACGTACCTGACTGCCCGCTCGAAGATCTCGGTGGCGTGCTCGACCTCGCCGGCCAGAGCCCGAGCCTGCGCCAACCAGAAGGTGCACAACAAGAACGAGCCTTCGTCGCCTTCGAGGCCATCGGGCTCGAGATACCGGTACACCAGGCCGCGCACGTCGGTGAGGCTGCGTTCGATGGCTTCGAGGGTGGCCAGCATGCGCGGGTGACGCGGGTCGATGAAGCCCACGATGGGCATCATGAGCACCGAGGCGTCGAGCACGTGCGATCCGAACGACTGCGTGTAGGCACCGGCCCGGTCGCTCCAGCCATCGCGCTCGATCGCCTCGGCGATCTCTGACCGCACGAGCTCCCACCGCGCCACGTGGCTCTCGGCACGCAGCGCCGCGGCCATCGAGATCGCCCGGTCGAGCGCCACCCAGCACATGAGCTTGGAGTACGTGAAGTGCGCGGGCCCCGTTCGTACCTCCCAGATCCCCTGGTCGGTTTCCGTCCAGCGCGCGGCAGCCGCGTCGGCACAGCACACGAGGAAGTGACGTGTCGGTTCGTCGAGTCGATCGATCACGTGCGGCAGGCGAGCCGCAGCGGCGAGCAGCTCGCCGTACACGTCGAGCTGCTTCTGGTTCCAGGCGCCGTTTCCGACGCGCACCGGCCGGGAATCGCGCCACCCGGCGAGATGCGCCAGCTCCCGTTCGGCGAGGTCGTGCTCGCCACCCACCCCGAACATGATCTGGAGATCGGAACCGTCGTCGAGGCCGGCCGCAGCCGAACGGGAGATGAACGAGAAGAACCCGTTGGCCTCGTGGGGGCAGGCGGCGACCCAGAGCGCGTCGAGGGTGAAGCTGGCATCACGAACCCAGGTGTACCGGTAGTCCCAGTTCCGGTTGCCGCCGATGGCCTCGGGAAGTGACGTGGTCGCGGCGGCCACGATGGCGCCCGTCGGTTGATACGTGAGGGCCTGGAGCACGCGACCGCTGTGGTGGACGAGATCGCGCCAGGGCCCTTGGTAGCTCTGGTGATCGCCGGACCACGACCGCCAACCTTCGATCGTGTCATCGAGACGACGGCTGATCTCGCCCGACGACATCACCGACGCCGGGCTCTGCGATCGTGACCGGCGATGGAGCGCGAAGCTCGTCGACGATCCCGCGTCGATCGTGAACGCAGCCGTCACCGTGGAGCGCTCCACCCCGAGCGGGACCGACGCCGACAACGTGAGCACGTCGGGCCCACCCATGACGTTCGCTCCGTGCTCGACCAGGGCCACGAGGGGACGCACGAGCCCGTACTCGGGGCGGGGAGCGCACCGCATGAGCATCGTCACCGAGCCCGAGAGGCCACGCACCTGGCGGAGCACGACGTGGGGCGATCCCGAGCCGATGTCGTGCCCGCGGTCTCCGTCGCCGAGCGCCAGCGCATCGGTGAGCACCACCGAGCCGGTGGCCGTGCGGAACGTCGTCTCCAGCACCATCGTGGCGTCGAGATACCGACGCGTCACCTCGAACTCGTCGCTCGGGGTGATCGACCACTCGCCGGCCGCGGGATCGAGCAGACGGCCGAACACCGCCGGGCTGTCGAAGCGGGGCAGGCACAGCCACACGATCGAGCCGGCGCGGTCGACGATCGCCGCCCCATGGCAGTCGGAGAGGAGCGCGAGGTCGCCGATCGCCCTCGTGTCCATCACCTCGGCCCCTGTGCTCGTGCCGGTGCTCCGCCATCTCCCCAAATGTGCGCGGAAATGCTCACCGGGTGCGCATTTCCGCGCTCATTTCGTGGGGTAGGGGGTGGGGGTGGGGTGGGTCACCGCCGTGGGGTCACAGCGTGGGGAGCTCGCCGCCGGGCCCGATGGGGATGAGCATGTGCCGGGAGAGATCACCGAACAGGTCGCAGAACATGTGGCGGTGGGCGAAGCGCCACCCCCCGTCGACACGCTCGAAACGGTCGTGATAGCGCCCGGCGATCACCGGCTGGGCCGGGAAGTCGTCGACGCCCTGGAACACCGTGAAGTACGAACGGCACCTACCCGTCCCCGCGCCCTCGTCGATGTCGATGATGAGGTTGGTCGTGACGTGCTTGGTGTGCGGCGTGCCGTTGTCGGGATACAGGCGGGTCGTCGCCTGGTACATGGCGAGCACCGGCGCCTTGCCCGACATCTGGGTATCGGTGCCTTCGACGGTGATGGTGGCATCGCTGAAGAGGTCGGCCACGCCGTCGAAGTCGCCCAGGTCGATGCGCTCGGCGTAGGTGTAGATCAGTGTCGTGATGGCGATGTATCCAGGAGTCATGCCGGCGAATCTAGGCGAAGGTCCCGGTAGGCTGCGCCGCCCGCACGCACCTTGAGCCAACCGGCGGGCCGAGAGGGTCGACTGCCATGGGAGCACTCGAGGGCAAGGTGGCCATCGTCACCGGGGGAGCGCGGGGTCAAGGGGAGGCCGAGGCGCGGCGTTTCGTGGCCGAAGGCGCATGCGTCGTGTTCACCGACGTGCTCGATGCCGACGGCGCTGCGGTCGCAGGCACGCTGCCGGCCGACCGAGCTGTCTTCGTGCATCACGACGTGTCGATCGAGGACGACTGGCGCCGGGTCGTCGATCTCACGGTCGAACGCTTCGGGACCGTCGACGTGCTGGTCAACAATGCGGCCATCCACCGCTTCGTGTCGATCCTCGACGAGACGGTGGCCGGGCTCGAGAAGGTCCTCGCGGTGAACCTCGTGGGCACGTTCATCGGCATGCGCACGGTCGCTCCCGTGATGCTCGACCGGCCGGGGCGGGCCGGCGGCTCGATCGTCAACATCTCGTCGACGGCGGGGCTCACGGGGTACTCGGGACATCTCTCGTACGGCGCCTCGAAGTGGGCGGTGCGTGGGATGACGAAGGTGGCGGCGGTGGAGCTGGGTCCAGCCGTTCGGGTCAACTCGGTGCACCCCGGGCCCATCGCCACGGCCATGCTCGGGCCCGACGACGCCGGCCTGGGCGACGCCCGGTTCGCGCACCTGCCCCTGGCCCGTTCGGGTCAGGTCGACGAGGTGGCCGACCTGATCGTGTTCCTGGCGTCCGACGCGTCGAGCTTCATCACCGGATCGGAGTTCGTGATCGACGGAGGCGGGATGGCCGGACGACGCACGATCTGGGACCAGCACGAGCCGGCAGCCGACTCGGGGACCGACCGATGACCATCCGGGGCCTCGACCACGTGGCCATCACCGTGGCCGACATCGAGACCACGTTCTCGTGGTACCGCTCGGTGTTGGGTGCCCAGGTGCTCTACGAGAAGGAGTGGCGAGCCGGCGCCAGTCCCGTGGTGTCGTTGGTGATCGGCGCCAGTCGCGTGAACGTGCACCCGGCGTCCGCGCCGGTGTCGCCGCACGCGACCCGTCCGACCGCCGGCTCGGCCGACCTGTGCTTTCGCTGGCACGGTCCGGTCGGGACGGTCATCGCCCTGTTGCGGGGCGTCGACGTCGAGATCATCGAAGGGCCGGTGGCCCGCACCTCGGCCGACGGCGTCCGCGGCGAGTCGGTGTACTTCAGGGATCCCGACGGCAACCTCCTCGAGCTCCTGGCCACGGGCTGAACGCCGCGGGGCCATCCGCCAGCGGACCGCCAGCGGACCGCTGCGATGTACGTATGCGGTCGGGTCGCTACGATCCGTCCGCAGCCAACCGGGAAACCAGAACAGGGGACGACCAATGGACGCCGATGTGCCCGAGCTGACCTGGAAGCCCTGGAGCGCTCCCGTCCGGGTGCAGATCGAGCGCACCGGTGTGAGCGTCTTCAACAAGGCCGTCAAGGACCGCAACCCGGTGTACCGCTCCGACGAGGCGGCCCACGCTGCGGGCTTCACGGCCATCCCGTGCCCACCGACGTACACCTTCGTCATGGAGCACGGCGGGGCCTGGCCCGACCTCCAGCCCGGCCCCGACTCGGGCGGTTCCGCGAGCGGTGCGCCCGACAGCGACGAGAACCCCACCATCGCGTTGGCCGATGTGAAGGGCATCTACCTCCACGGAGAGCAGCACTTCGAGTACCACCGCACGCCGCTCGTCGGCGACGTGCTCGAAGGACGGCGGCGTACCTCGGAGGCCTACGTCAAGCACAGCAAGCGGGGAGCGATGCAGGTGACCCACTACGAGACCCACTGGCGCACGATCCACGGAGCTCCGGTCGTCACCGAGACGATCGTCGGACTGTTCATCCCCGAGCAGTGACCCGAGTGAACGAGGAGGACAAGCACGTGAGCCGTCGCCACACCACGACCCTGGCCCTGGTCCTGATCGTGATGCTGAGCACCATCGCGGCCTGCAGCAGCGACGACGACACGACGGGCCAGGCCTCACCCTCGGGGGGTTCGAGCGTCACCACGGCGGCGTCGGGCGGTGAGCCGACCGAGACGACCACTGCCACCGCGGCGCCCGGTGGCGACACCACCACGCCGGCGACCGAGTCGCCCACCACCGCGCCGCCCGAGGTGGCCGACGGTGGGTCGATCACCCTGGGTCTGAGCTCCGAGCCCAACACCCTCGACCCCACCGGCGCCGTGAACTCCGCCGCGATGACCGTCTTCAACGCCGTCGCCGACACCCTGATGCGGCGTGACCCCGCCACCGACGAGCTCCTCCCCCACCTCGCCGAATCGCTCACCGAATCAGCCGATCGCCTGAGCTGGACGCTCGTCCTGCGGGACGGGATCGTGTTCCACGACGGCACCCCACTCGACGCCGAGGCGGTGAGGTTCAACATCGAGCGGCACCGCACGTCGCTCGTCACGGCGACCCTGGTCGCGCCGATCATCGAGATCGAGGTGGTCGACGCCACCACGGCCATCCTCCGTCTCGACGCGCCCTGGGTGGCGTTGCCCGCAGTGCTGGCCGCGCCTCCGGGCGTCATGATCTCGCCGGCATCGGCGGCCGAGCTCGGCGACGACCTGCCCAACAACCTCGTGGCGACCGGGCCCTATCTCCTCGCCGAGTGGGACCGCGAGGTGAGCCTTACGCTCGTTCCCAACCCCGAGTTCTGGGATCTCGACCATCCGCCGTTGCTCGACGAGATCGTCATGCGGGCCATCAGCGACGACGCCGGCCGGCGGGCCGCCTTCGAGGCCGAGGAGGTCGACTGCTTCAACGTGGGCCAGGCCGACATCACCGCGCTTCGGAGGCTCGGCGAGGAAGGCGAGGTCAGGTTCGTCGAGGTCGTGGGCATCCCGCTCATGAACCTCTTCAACAACGCTCGAGCTCCCTTCGACGATCCCCGCATGCGGCGGGCCCTGGTGGAGGCCACCGACAGCGAGACCCTGGTCGAGGCCCTGGCCGGCGGGACGGGTGTCATCGCCAACGGGCCCTTCCCCCCGGGCTCGCCCTGGCACGTCGCAGAGACGGGGTATCCCACGTTCGATCCCGAGAACGCCCGCCGGCTCGTCGACGAGTACACCGAGGAGACCGGTTCGTCGCCGACGTTCACGTATCAGACGCCCTCGTCCGATTCGTTGCTCGAGCTGGCGATCGCGCTCGAGCAGATGTGGGAAGACGTGGGCTTCGACGTCACGCTCGACACAGCCCTCGACCAGACGACGCTCATCGTCAACGTCATCACCGGCAACTACGACATGTCGATCTGGCAGTTGCAGGACTTCGCCGACCCCGACGTGCTCCTCTACAACTACTTCCACTCGACCGGCTCTTTGAACTTCGAGAAGTACTCGAGCCCCACGGTCGACGCCGCCCTCGACGAAGGCCGGGTCAACCCCGATAGCGACGAGCGCCGAGAGCTCTACGCCGAGGCGATCCGCACCATCGCCACCGACGTGCCAGTCACGTTCGGGACGTTCCTCATCACCGGCTTGGCCTGTATCGACGGGGTCGCCGGGATCGACCCAGGAACCATCCACGGGCTGCAGTTCCCGGCCCGCGACATGTTCCGTACGGTGCCGGGCTGATCTTGGCCCATGGCCTTCTGGCGTCGGCGCATCCTCTCGCTGGTCGGCGTCTTGGCCTTGGTGTCGTTGGGCTCGTACCTCCTGCTCGATCTCCTGCCGGGCGGACCCGAGGTGGCGATCCTCGGGCCGACAGCCGATCCCGAGCGGCTGGCCCAGGTGCGGTCCGACCTTCGCCTCGACGATCCTTTCCTCACGCGCTACGGGCGTTGGGTGAACGATGTCGCGCACGGCGATCTCGGATGGTCGTACGACAAGAACCGGCCCGTCGCCGACATGGTGCGCGAGCGGGTGCCCGTCACCCTCGAGCTGGTGCTCCTGGCGCAGATCCTGGCGCTCTCGATCGCCATCCCCGTGGCCGCCATGGGCGCCGCTCGGCCGGGCTCGCTCTTCGACCGGGTTGCCAGCGGGGCGTCGTTCGTCGTCGTCTCGATCCCCGGGTTCGTGATCGGCATCGTCTTGATCCTGCTCCTCGCGGTGAAGCTCGACGTGTTCCCGGCGTCGGAGTACACGCGCCTGGGAGACGACATCTCGGGCAACCTGCACTCGTTGGTGTTGCCGGCGTTCACGCTGGCGCTCGGCCAGGCTGCGATCTACACCCGGGTCCTCAGGGCCGACCTGCTCGAGACGATGGATCAGGACTTCATCGCGGCCGCTCGGGGTCGAGGCCTTCCCCGCCGACGGGTGATCCTCCGCCACGCCTTACGCCCGTCGTCGCTCACCCTGGTCACCTTGGTGGGTCTCAACTTCGGCACGCTGCTCGGTGGCTCGGTCGTCGTCGAGCGCCTGTTCTCGTTGCCTGGAATGGGCAAGCTCATGCTCGACGCCATCCCGGCGCGCGACTTCACTGTGGTGCAGGGCGTCACGCTCTTCGTGGCGGTCGCCTTCGTGATCGTCAACCTGCTCGTCGACGCGCTCTACTCGGCGATCGACCCGAGGATCCGCCGTGTTCCGCCGCCGGGCTGAGCCGCGCCCGCAAGAGCCTCGTACGAGCTCCGATCGGGGCGTGCTGTTCCGCGCGGCCCTGGGTTGGCTGACGCTGCTCGTCGTCGTCGCCGTGCTGGCCCCAATGTGGCCCACCGATCCCGGCCGTGGACATCTCCTACGCCGCCTCGAGGGGCCGGGGTGGCGACACCCGTTCGGCTTCGACGGCAACGGGCGCGACATCCTGGCCCGGGTGCTGCACGGCACCCGCGTCTCGCTGATCGTGGGGGTCGTCTCGGTGACGATCGGCATGTCGATCGGTGGCGTGCTGGGGCTCATCGCCGGCTACTTCCGGCGGCGGGTCGACACCCTGATCGTGACGGTGCTCGACTCGATGCTCGCCTTCCCCGCGCTGGTGCTCGCGGTGGCCGTGACCTCGATTCGCGGCCAGAGCGTCACGACCGTGACGGCGGTCATCGGCGTCTTGATGGTGCCGTTGTTCGCCCGGATCGCCCGGGCCGGAACGCTCGGGGCGGTCGAGCGCGAGTACGTGACCGCCGCCCGCTGCCTCGGCGCCGGTTCGGGTCGGATCGTGCGTCAGGAGATCCTTCCCAACGTCATCGGCCCGCTGATCGTCTTCGCCCTCTTGGCCTTCGGGATCGTGATCATCATCGAGGGCGCGCTGAGCTTCCTCGGTGTCGGCGTCCCGGTCGACACGATCTCGTGGGGCGGGATCATCGCCGGCGGTCAGGGCCGGCTGCGCGATGCACCCCATGTCTCCCTGTTCCCGGCAGCCGTGTTGTCGATCACGATCCTGGCCGTCAACTACGTGGGCGACCGGCTCAGGGGCGGGGGATCACTTCGAATTGGGGGACGGTGAGCTCGTCGTCGATGTCGACGAAGCACACCTGAACCGGGAGATCGAACGCCAGGTCGTCGAGCTCGCAGCCGATCAGGTTGCTCACGAGGAACGGCCCCTCCTCGAGCTCGACGACGATCGCCTGATACGGCACCCGGTCGGCGAAGGCAGGCAGCACCGGCGGATGGCAGATCGTCCAAGACACCACACGAGCGCGGCCGCTCATGAGCGCCCATTCGAACCGGCGGCTCCGACAGCCCGGGCAGTACGGCCGCGGATGGTGCCGCAACTCGCCGCACTCGAGGCAGCGCTGGATGCGCAGCTCGCGGCGGCGACACGCCTCCCAGAAGGGCCAGAACTCCGTACCGGGCAGGGGCCGCGGAAATTCGGACGGAAACACCCGCTTGGTAGTCATGATGTGACTACCGGGACCTTGCACACCCCACGGGGACAGGGAACCGGGGCGACCAGCCCGACCGGAATCATTGCGATCAGCATCGCAGCAACACCGCGCCGTGGGTGTCGGTGATGGCCCCGTTGACGAACACGATCTCGCAACCCTCGACCTGATTGACGGCTGTCCCCCTGACCTGTCTGACCGCCTCGGGAAGATGGTTGAAGCCGTGCACGAAGGCCTCACCATTCGAGCCGCCGTGGGTGTTGACGGGGAGCCGCCCCTCGGGCCAACGGGTCGCTCCGGTGGCGATGAACGGCCCGCCTTCGCCCATGGGACAGAAGCCGTACTGCTCCAACGTGAGCGGGACGGCCATGGTGAAGTGATCGAAGATCATCGCCGCGTCGACGTCGCCGGGGCCGACCCCGGCCATGCCGAAGAGTCGCTCGGCGATGGCCCGACCACCGATCGTCGACGGTCCGCCGAAGAGGCCGCTCCGGGCGAACGTGTCGGCCAGCTCGGTGTGGATGGTGTGATATCCCTGGGCGGCGCCGAGCACGTAGGCCGGTGGCTGGCGCAGGTCACGGGCCCGTTCGGCCGAGGTGACGAGCACGGCGACGGCGCCGTCGTTCTCGAGCGAGCAGTCGGGGAGCCGGATGGGGTCGGCGATCATCCGCGAGCTCGCCCAGTCGTCGAGGGTGAGCGGGGCCCGCATGATGGCGGCCGGGTTGAGTGAGGCGTGATGACGCTGGGCCACGGCTTGCATGCCGAAGTGCTCGGCTCGGGTGCCGAAGACGCCCATGTGACGCCGGGCGATCAGAGCCATCTCCTGGACCGGAGCGGCGATCCCGAACGGATGGTGGAACTGGCGGAGATCGGCGAGACCGGAGGTGGTCTTCTCCCAGGGACGCCCTCCCTGGTTGTGCCCCGGGCCGTACGACGCGGCCTTCGATCGATTCCGCGATCGGAAGCAGATGACGTGCTCGGCAGCGCCCGTCGCCACCGCCATGGTCGCCAGCCCCACCGTCGATGCCACACCGCCACCGCCCGACGGCGTCCCGCAAAAGAAGCGGAGACCGTCGAGGCCGAGCGTCGAGCCGAGGTGCCAGGCCGCGACCTGCTCGATGTCGTACGACACGAGCCCGTCGATCGAGCCCACGGGAACCCCGGCGTCGGCGCAGGCGGCCATGATGGCCTCGCAGGCGAGGTCGAGCTCCGACCGTCCGAGGTTGCGGCCGAAGGCGGTCTGGCCGATACCGACGATGGCCGCGCGGTCGCGGAGGCCGGCGCTCACACCACCTCGAGCGTGAGGAGGAACGGCTCGACCTGGGTGAGGGTCGAGTCGAATCGCGACGGTGTGGCGGTGAAGGTGGCCACGACGGCCTTGCCCGAGCCGATGGCCACGATCTGCACGATGCGGACGTCGACGTCGTTGATGGAGCCGCCGTACTCGACCCGTCCCCCCACGGCCCCCGAGACGAGCGTGACGCTCCTCCGGTCGACCACGTCGAGATCGGGCTGGCCGCGGTCGAGCTGCGCGATCGCCGCATCGAGGTAGACCTCGACCGTGACGCCGGGTGACGTCAGCGTCTCGGTGACCACGTTGACGTTCTCGCGCAGGCCCCCGACGGACGGACCGACGAACCAGCTCGAGGCCAGTTCACCGCTCTCGACGATGAGCTCCCACGCCGGTCCGGTGACGAGACGGAAATTCCCGAGGGGATCGCCGAACGCCCCGCCGAGACCCACGACCGGGGGCGGCGCAGGCGCGGGATCCGACGGCACGGGACCCGTCGCCGTGGGAGCTGGGGTCGCAGCGGTCGCCCCCGGAGCGGTGGAACCGGCCGTCGGAGCTGGCGTGGAGGACCCGGAGGAACCGGAAGGCCCGGAGGACCCGCTCGCCGGTGACACGACAGACGTCGGTGACGGCGAACCGGGGCTGCTGGTCGCGGGAGCTGACGCCGGCCCTGATGTGCCGTCGGCCCCGCCCGATGACGACGACGGGGTCGAAGGCGAAATCGACGACGCGGTCGACGACGCCGGCTCGAGCGCCGTCGAGTCGTCGTCGCCCCCCAGCGCGAGCACCGCGACACCGCCGAACACGAGCACGACCACCGCGACGACCGCGACGACCAGGGGCGCCCGCAGCCGCGACCGCGGAGAACCCCCGGGTGATGGCGCCGGGGCGAGGTCGTCGGACCAGGCCAATCCCGCGGGCGCCGTCTCGCCGACCGGATCGGCAGCGACCGCCCGGGGGAACGCCGGAAGGACGTCGCCGACCGTCTCGGGCGGGGCCGGGACCGAGACCCCAGGAACGGTCGGCGCCGGTGGGACGGAGGATTCACCCGCGACACCGGGGAGGGCCGGGAGCTTCGGGATCGTCGACTCGCTCCAGCGCTCGCCGTCCCACCACCGCAGGTTCTCGGGCGACCAGGGATCAGGGTGGTAGCCCGGCGGGGCCGACGGTTCGCTCATCGCCGATCAGCCTAACGATCCGAGATCGCGGCGCCGACCCGCGCTCATCCCGGCGGGTCACCGGCCGCAGCCCGCGAACCGCAGCTCAGTACCCGGCGGCGACGTCGACGATCCCCTCCAAGGGACGGCCGGCGATCCGGTGGCCGAGGTTCGCGACGAAGCCGTGGTACAGCCCGCTGAGCATCTCGGGGGAGCACCACGAGACGTGGGCCGACACCCGCACCCGAGGATGGCTGAACATCCAGTGCCCAGCCGGAAGGGGCTCGGGGGTCACCGTGTCGAGCGACGCCATCGCGACGCGACCATCGTCGAGAGCCAGCCGCAACGCGTCCTGGTCGACGAGTGCGCCCCGGGCGATGTTGACGAGGTGCACGCCAGGCTTCACCCGGGCCAGAGCGGCGCCGTCGATCAGGTGGTGCGTGGCTCCCGTGGCCGGGGCCGCGAGCACCAGGTGGTCGGCGACCGAGAGGACGGCGTCGAGATCGGCGGCGATCTCGACACCGGCGACGGGGCTAGGCGCCGACGTGCGGCGCAGGGCGACGATCCGCAAGCCGAAGGGCCGGGCCCGCTCGGCGACGGCGGCGCCGATTCCGCCCAGACCCACGAGCCCCAACGTCTTCCCGCGTAACCCTCCGAGATCGGCGAAGTGCCAGCGGCGAGGCGGCTCGGCGAGCCACATCTCGGGGAGTCGCTGCTCGAAGGCCAGCATGACCGCCAACACCCACTCGGCGATCGGCACGGCCGACGCGCCCCGTGAGCACGTGAGGACCCGATCGCCGACCAGCTCGAGCGGGAAGCCGTCGACCCCGGTGCCCACAGCGTGGACCCAGCCGACGCCCGACGCGTCGAGGACCTCGGCCAGGTTGGCGCCACCGATCGCCGTCGTGAGGAGCGCGTCGGCCTCGATCCCCGCCGGCACCGGCCCGTCGGGATCGACCGGGATCAGCTCGACCTCGGTCATGGACACCCCGGCCCCGTCGAGCGCGTGCCGGACGCGCTCGATCCCGTTGCCAGCAAGGTGTACGACGACCCTCACCCCGGCTCCATGACCGTCGGCACGCGCGGCGCGGGTGGGCGGAGCTCGCTCAGGCCGGGCTGACGACGTGACCGGGACGCCGCTCGGCAGCGACCTGCTCGATCATCGAGTGCCCGTCGACCTGGATGGGCGTGCCGTTCACGAGCACGTGCACCATGCCGCTGGGCTGGTCGGCGGTGAGCCGATCGGCGTCGGCCGGGAAGTCACGCACCCGGCGCAGCGGGCCGGGTGCCACCGTCTCGAGGTCGAACACGGCGACGTCGGCAAAGGCACCCGATCGCAGATAGCCCCGGTCGGCGAAGCCGAAGATGTCGGCCTGCTGGCCCGAGAGCTTGCGGACGGCCGACTCGACCGACAACGCCCCCCGGTCTCGCACCCAGTTACCCAACAAGTCGGTGGCCTGGGGCGCGTCGCAGAGCTGGCTGACGTGCGCGCCGGCGTCGGAGAGCCCGAGCGTGCAGTGCTCCTGGTTGAGCAGGTAGTCGATGCCGTCCATGTCGTCGTTGGCGACCGTGGAACGCACCCGCGTCTCGAGTGCGTCGTCGACGGCGATGCGGCACACCACGTCGAGGGGGCTGCAGCTCCACTCGCCGGCGAGGTCCTCGACCATGCGGCCCTCGAGCTCGGGCCGCGTCGCCGACTCCATGACCGTGTAGGTGTGCCAGCGTGGGGCCATGGCGACGCCCGGCTGCAGGCTCGCCAGCGCCCGATCGCGCCAGGTCTGGTCGGCGTAGGCCGCGACCCGCTCTGCTCGTGGGCGCCCCATGAGCTCGGCGAACACCGGCGAGGTGTTGAGCGTGAAGGGATCGGCCATGGTCATCGAGAACATCAGCGGCCGCGGCGAGACCTGGGGCCAGACCTCGGCGCCCGTGGCCCATTCCCTCACGTTGAGCTCGGCGTGGTCGCGAAACCCCGGGAAGGTCAACAGGGCCGTGTAGGTGACCGGCCGACCGATACGGCGCTGGAAGTCGTAGATAGCGGCGATGCTCAGTTGCTGGCCGGGCGTCACCTCGATGACGCCCTTGCCCTTGTCGGCCAGCACCCGGCACATGGCCTCGAACTCCGAGAGCTCGGCGTGGCGGCTGGGGACGGGGAGGCCGTCGACACCCCGGTGGGTGATCGCGAACGTGGTTGCGATGCCGCAGGCCCCGGCATCCATCGACTCACCCACGACGCGACAGAGGCTCTCGACCTCCTCGGCCGTGGCCGCCCGCTCGTAGGCGTCGAAGCCCATCACGAACAGGCGCAGGGCGGTGTGGCCGACATAGGCGCCGTAGTTGAGGACGGTGCCGCGCCGACGCACCGAGGCCAGGTACTCGGGGAAGGTCTCGAAATCCCACGGGATCCCGGCGGCGAGCGACGCGACGTTCATGTCCTCGACGTTCTCGAGGGTCCGGGCGATGAGGTCGCGGTGCTCGGGCCGGGTCGGGGCGATCGAGAACCCGCAGTTCCCCGCGACGACCGTCGTGACCCCGTGGAAGCACGAAGGGGTGAGCGCCGGGTCCCAGAAGACCTGGGCGTCGTAGTGGGTGTGGATGTCGATGAACCCGGGGGCGACGATCTGACCGGACGCATCGAGCTCCCGGGTTCCCGTGAGGTTGTCGCCGATGCCGGTGATCCGTTCACCGGTGATCGCCACGTCGGCCCGGTAGCCCGGGGCCCCCGTGCCGTCGACGACCGTGCCGCCCTTGATCACGATGTCAGCGCTCATCCGAGCACCCTCCTCCAGAGCCGACGGGCTCGTCCGCTCGTCGGGCGACCTGCCGCATCGCGCCATCATGGCACCCTTCCCGGCGCCTTCGCGTGCCGACGGGATGGGTCCGCCCGAGCCTCGTTGCGCCCGCCACGCTCGGACGTGCCACGATGGACGGCCGCCGTTCCCCCAGGAGCCATCGACCCGTGGTCAACCATCCCGAGCTCGAGGCCGAGCAGCAGCGCCTCGATCAGGCCTACGCCTACCTCGAAGACGCCCGACGCGCCGCCGTGGCCATGGTCGAACAGCACCAGGGCGTTGGCTCACACATGCAGTCGATGTACGAACGCGATGTCGCGGTCGCCCATGCGCACCAACGCCTCGCCCAGCTCACCTTCGGCGACGCCCAGCTCTGCTTCGGACGTCTCGACCACCGCGACGGGCGCCTGCACTACGTCGGACGGGTCGCGGTCACCACGCCCGATCAGGAGCCGTTCGTCCTCGACTGGCGAGCTCCCGCCTCGGCGCCGTTCTACCGGGCCACCGCGGTCGATCCCATGGGCGTGGCCCGGCGTCGGCACTTCCACGCCCGGAGCCGCACGCTCATCGGCGTCGACGACGAGGTCTTCGACTTCGACGCATCCGACGCGGCCGGCCTGCACCTCGTCGGCGAAGGCGCACTGCTCGCTTCCCTGGCCCGGTCACGAACCGGTCGGATGGGCGACATCGTCGGTACGATCCAAGCCGAGCAGGATGAGGCGATCAGAGCCCCCCTCCCGGGTGTGCTGGTCGTCCAGGGTGGGCCCGGAACGGGCAAGACGGCCGTGGCGCTGCACCGGGCCGCGTATCTGCTGTACACCCATCGCCAGGCGCTGGCCGGGACGGGCGTCCTGGTGGTGGGGCCCAATCGCATGTTCCTGCGCTACATCTCCAACGTGCTCCCGTCGCTCGGCGAGGACGGCGTGGTGCTCTCGACACCCTCGGGGATGGCATCGACCGGCCGTCCGATCCGACGGCCATCGGTGGCGTCACGCACCGACGTGCCCCAGGTCACCGCGCTCAAGGGCGACGCCCGCATGGCTCGGGTGCTGAGCCGGGCGCTCGCCGACCGCCAACGGCCCCTGCCCAGGGCGATGGTGCTGCGTTGGCGAGGTCATTCCCTGCGCCTCAGCGTCGATGACTCGGCCCGGATCGTCAACCGGGTCAGGAAGATGAAGGGCTCGCACAACGAACGACGCTCGGCGGTCGCGCAGCGGATCGTCGACACGCTGCTCGACCAGCACCGCGCCGCCGCGGCCCGCGAGGTCCGCCTGGGACTCGCCGGGCGCACCGGCGACGACGATCCCTTCGCCGACGAGCTCTTCCCCGACGAACCGCTCCCCCCGAAGGACCCGCCGAGCGCGGCCGCGAGCGCCGGCGCGAACGCCGGCCCTGGATCGGGACCGGTCGACAATGTCGTCTCGATCGCCGCAGCCCGCCGATCGCACGAGCCGATCCCCGGGTCGTACCGCGAGGCCCTCACGGCCATGGCGAGCGGCGAGGTCCCGGGCTGGTACCGCGACGAGTTCGCCCACGAGGTGTTGCGAACTCCCGAGGTCCGTGAAGCGCTCTTTCGCATGTGGCCCGACCTGGAGCCGGCCGAGCTCCTGTACGCGCTCTTCAGCCTGCCCACGCTGATGAGGCGTGCAGCCGACGGCATCCTGAGCGAGGCCGAGCAGGCGATGCTGCGGCGCGACCGCCGGGCCGACGAGACCTGGGCCGATGCCCTCTGGAGCGAAGCCGACACGGTGCTGCTCGACGAGCTGACCGTCCCACTCGGACCCCGGTCGTCAGCTCGGCTGTTCAAGGCCCCGAAGCCGCGACGTCCCAACGATGACGACGGCACGACGATCAATCCCGACGAGCCCCGAGAGTTCGGCCACGTCATCGTCGACGAGGCGCAGGACCTCACGCCGATGCAATGGCGCATGCTCGCCCGGCGATGCCCGTCGGGGTCCTTCACGCTCGTTGGTGACTTCGGTCAGGCGTCGAGGCCCGGGGCGTGTCGCTCGTGGGACCAGGTGGCCTCGTTCCTGCCGCAACGTCGGCAGGGGCGCACGGTCTTGCTGTCGGTCAACTACCGGACGCCCTCCGAGATCGTCGACTTCGCGAACCGGGTGCTGGCCGTGGCCGCCCCCCACGTCGCTGCGACGGTGGCCGTCCGATCCACGGGTGAGTTCCCCCGGATCGTGGCCACGACCGACGCCATCGCGGCCACCTCGAGCATCGTCCGCCGCTTGCTGGCTGATCCCGGTGGCGACGAGGGCAACCCGATGGGCACCGTCGCCGTGGTGGCCCCGGCCGAGCTGCGCGAGGCGATCACCGACGAGCTCGCCGACGTCGGAGCCGTCGGCGCCTCGGCCGATGCCCTCGATGCCCCGGTGGCCGTGCTCTCGCCCGACGAGGTCAAGGGCCTGGAGTTCGACGCCGTCGTGCTGGTCGAGCCGGCGGCACTGGTGCGCGAGGTCGACGCCGGCAACCCGTCCGACGGCCTGGCCGGGCTCCGGGCGCTCTTCGTCACGCTCACGAGGGCCACCCGGACCCTGGCCCTCGTCCACGAGACGCCGCTTCCCCGCCCCCTCGATTGACGCCGAGCCGACTGCCCGTCCTGCCCGTCCTGCCCGTCCTGCCCACGCTTGCGCGAAAGCGCGAAGAATCGGCGACCGGCCTCGGCCGGATAGCGTCCCGGCCATGACCGAATACGGGCTGTTCCTGCCACAGATGCGGATGTCCCCGACGGTCCTCGCCGAGCGCACGCTCGCCGCCGAACGGGCCGGGTTCGATGCGATCTGGCTCATGGACCATCTGCAGCCGCCCATGCTCTCGAGCGGCGACTGCCTGGAGGGGTTCACGATGGCCGCCGCGCTGGCGGTGCAGACCTCCCGCATCACCATCGGACATGCCGTGGCCTGCAACCAGTTCCGCCATCCGGCGCTGCTGGCCAAGATGGCCGTCACCATCGACCACCTGAGCGGTGGTCGGTTCGTCCTCGGTATCGGCTGGGGGTCGTTCCCGGCCGAGCTCGCGACCTTCGGCATCCACGACGAGCCTCCAGCCGTGCGCAGTCGACGTCTGCGTGAGACGCTCGAGATCCTCGAGGCGTTGTTCACCGGGGAGCCCGTCGACTACGAGGGCGAGTTCACCCAACTCCGTCAGGCCCAGCAACGACCGGTGCCCGTCAACGGCCGCATCCCCGTGATGATCGGCGGGATCGGCGCCAAGCTCACCATGCCCCTCGTCGGGCGATTCGCCGACTGGTGGAACGTCCCGAGCTACGGCATCGACCAGCTCGACGCGCTGAGGCCCCAGGCGGGCCGGGCCCGGATCTCGATGCAGCGGGTGATCGGGCTCGCAGCGGGGAAGGCCGATCGCGACGAGGTGGTCGGTATCGCCGAGCGCCGCTTCGGGAACTGGGGAGGGCTCATCGTGGGCACGCCGACCGAGATCGCCGACCAACTCGCGGCCGACGTGCGGGCCGGCGTCGAGGCGTTCGTGCTGCAGTTCACCGACTTCGGCTCGGTGGAGACCATCGAACGATTCGCCTCAGAGGTGGTCCCGGCTGTCGCCAGCCGTCTTCACGCCTGAGCCGGCATCGAGAGCGGCCCTGATCGCGTTGGCGAGCTGCCGCACGCCGAAGGGCTTGCCGACCACCTCGATCGTCGTGTAGCCGAGCACGGATTCGAGGGAGCCGACGACCTCGAACGCGTCGGCGGTCACCCCACGCCCAAATTTGTGCAGAAAACGTCGCCTGGCGACGTTTTCTGCACACAGATGGCGGCGGTCAGCGGGCGCACGAGAGCAGGAGGCAGCTGGCGGTGGGGCCACCCCCCGCTGCGGCGACGGCGAGCTCGGGACGGGCGCCACCGGAGGAGAGCACCTGGCGACCGGCGCCTTCGCCCCAGAGCTGCACGCACGCCTCGTGGAGGAAGCCGTAGCCGTGCAGACGGCCCGACGAGAGCTGCCCGCCGTTGGTGTTCAGCGGAAGCTCGCCGTCGAGCGCGATGCGGTGACCGCCCTCGATGAACGGGCCGCTCTCACCCCGGCCGCAGAACCCCAGCGCCTCGAGCCACGACATGGCGATGAAGCTGAACCCGTCGTACAGCTCGGCGACCTCGACGTCGGACGGGCGCAGATGGGTGCGCTCCCAAAGGCTCAAGCCCGCATCGCGCACCGACATGGTGGTGAGATCGTCCCACTGGTCCCACGACGGGCGCCCGCGAATGGCCGTCCCGGCCGACTCGACGATGATCGGCGGCTTGCGTAGCGATCGGGCCAGGTCGGTGCGCGACACGATCACCGCCGTGGCCCCGTCGCACGGAACGTCGCAGTCGAAGAGGCAGAAGGGCTCGGAGATCATCCGGGCGCTCAGGTAGTCGTCGAGCGTGAGCGGCGTGCCGTAGATGGCCTTGGGGTTCGACGCGGCGTTCTTTCGAGCGTTGAGCGCGATCTGGGCCATCTGCTCCCTGGTCGTGCCGAACTCGTGGAAGTGCCGCTGGGCGAACATGGCGATCCACGGGGCGGCCGACGGCGCTCCGTACGGCAGCACCCACTGCTGGAAGCCCCCGGCCCGATAACCGCCCCCACTGCCCCCGTCGGCCGCGCCGCCGGTCATCACCGCGGAGCGGCCCTGGGCGCCCTGGGCCGAGCCCTCGAAGACGGTGCGAAAGCACAGCACGTGCGACGCCAGCCCGGTCGCCACGGCCATCATCCCGTTGATCGTGGAGCCGGTCTGGCCGGGCGACTCGATCCCGCCGTAGTACCAGTTGAGCTTCAGACGGAGCGCGTCGTGAACGTCGGTGACGCCAGCTCCGCTGAACCCCGGCGGGTTGTCCATCGCTCCCGGGTAGGTGGCGATGCCGTCGATGTCGGCCGGGGTCAGACCGGCATCGGCGATGGCGGCTAGGCACGCGTCGAGCGTGAGCTCGAGCGGATCTCGGCCCAGGCGCCGACCCACGTCCGACTGGCCGATGCCCGTGATCGCGACACGGCCCTGGAACGGTCCGGCCATCAGGCCACCTCGGGTTCGAAGAAGGGGATCCAGACGTCGTCGTAGGCCCTGAACACGACCTGCACCCGCATCCCGATGCGCACATCGGGGATCGGGCAGTTGACGATGTTCGTGGTGATGCGCACGTCGGGCTGCTCGTCGAGCTCGACGATCGCCAGCACGAACGGCACCTCGAGCCCCGGGTACCAGGGCTGGTGGTTGATCGTGAACGTGGCGACGGTCGCCCGTCCCGAGACGGCCTCGGGCGCCAGATCACGGCCCAGGCACTGCGGGCACACGGGCGTCGGGGGATGGAGCCGGTACCCGCAGCTGCGACAGCGCAGGAGCACGAGCGTGCCGTGCTCACCACCGCGCCAGTAGTGCTCGTTGGTCGCTGTGACCTTGGGCAGGATGCGGTGATCGCGCGGCGACCCCGACTCGCTCATGGTGCTCCGATCGGATCGGCGGCGTCGACGGCATCGATGGCATCGGGCGTGTCGACGGCATCGGTCGGAGCACCGGGCTCGGGCTCGTCGTCGCTCGGATCGTCGAGTGGCGCAGCGTCGAAACCCTTGCGGGCAGGGACGATGGCATCGACGACGGTCTGGAGGCCGAGCGCCGGCATGGTCAATACGATGGCACCGAGCACCTCGTCCCACCCGGCACCGAACTCGCGGGCCAGCATGGCGTGACGCTCGATCCCGGCCGGGCCCCGGGTCGCCACCGAGCACACCAGGCGAATGAGCTCGCGGGTCTTGGGGTCGATCACCGGGAGGTCGTCGATGCGGGCCAGCAACGCCGAGAGGTCGTCCGAGAGGCGAGGGAACACGTCGTGGAGGTGGGCCTCCCAGCGGAAGCTCCAGTCGCTCATGAGCCCCCCGCTCGACGCGCCCACAGACGAGCCATGCTCAGCATGCTCAGCATCCTCAGATCCTCAGCTCGTCGCCGGCTTGAACACCGGGATGAAGAGCTCGTCTGCGTGCTCCTTGAAGCTCACCTCGACCGGGAGCCCGCAGCGCACGTCGTCGAAGGCGCACTCGATCACGTTGGTCATGATGCGCGGCCCCTCCTCGAGCTCGACGATCGCCGCGATGTACGGCACCCGCTCGGCCCACGGCGGCAGATCGTTCACGTGGACGATGGAGTAGGTGTAGACGGTGCCCCGTCCCGATGCCGTGAACCACTCCACGTCGTCGCTCCAACAGGTGGGACAGAACGGGCGGGGGTAGTGGAAGACCTTGCGACAGGCCAGGCAGCGCTTGATCCGGAGCATGCCTTGGCTGCAGCCGTCCCAGAACGGCCGGGTCTCGTCGTCGATCGTCGGGAGGTCGAAGCGGAGTCCTGATGCCATGGCTGACTCGCAGTCTGACGGGCGGTGGACGAGACGGGTACCGCAGGTGCGCAGCGCGCATTCGGGGCACGGTATCCCGGCGCTGATCGCCAGCGACGAAGCCAGTGACGAAGCAGCGGCGAGCGTCAGCCGGCGGCGAGCGTCGGCGGACCCCGAGGATCACGGCGCCAGAGCGGCGACGGCTCGCCCCTCGACCTTGACCTCCCCCGCCTCGTTGCTCAGCCGGCACTCGAGGTCGACGAGATGCGCACCGTCGACGGCCCGTGCCCCGACCACCGTGACCGAGCTCGTGAGCACCTCGCCGGGCCAGGTCTGGCGGGTGAAGCGGACCTGGTAGCTCGTGAGGTTGCCGACACCCACGTAGTCGGTGATCGCCCGGGCGAGCAGAGCGGCCGAGAACATCCCGTGCCCGAACACGCCCGGCAGGCCCCCAGCACGAGCCGCGACGTCGTCGGAGTGCATCGGGTTGAAGTCGCCCGAGGCGCCCGCGTACATGACCAGGTCGGTACGCGTGAGCGTGTGCACGACCGGAGGGCCGGTATCGCCCACGTGCACGTCCATCCCCGTCAACTTCCGCTCGCCCATGTGCCCGCTCCCTGACCCGCTCCCAGACCCGCCGCTGGAGACGCCCGACGAGCACCAGCCCCGGCGCCATCCGTGTCGATCGACCAGCGCGTTCGTCGCCCGGGGCCCGTCGTTCAACGCTCGCCAGCGGCGATGCTCACTGCTCGCTGCCCGAGGTGTCAACTCTGGCGTACCGTCGGGGCATGGCTCCTTGGCAGCTCCGCGAGACCGCGCCGGCCCTGCGTGACCGCTATCTCGAACAGGGCTGGTGGACCGACGACCGCCTCGGCGGTGTCATCGCCCGCCGCCTCGACGAGCTCGGATCGTCGGTGGACGTGCGGATCTGGTCGCGCGCGCGTCCCTGGCACAGCCCGCTCGACGTCGTCGCATCAGGAGCCAAGCGCCTGGCTGCCTCGCTGGCGGCTCGCGACATCGGTCCGGGCGATGTCGTGAGCTTCCAGATCGCCAACTGGGTCGAGGCGGCGATCGCCTTCTGGGGCACGGCGATGACCGGCGCAACGCTCGTGCCGGTCGTGCACTTCTACGGCCCACGGGAGCTCGGCCACGTGCTCCGCCAGTCGCGGTCGCGGGCCCATCTCACCATGTCCCGCTTCGGGCATCTCGACCATCTGGCCATGATCGACGGGCTGTGGCGCGACCTCCCCGACCTCGAGCTCGTCGCCGTCGTCCGGGCGCCCGACACCGAAGGCGCTCCCGACACCCGCCCACTGCCCACCGGGGCCGTCGAGTTCGCGAGCCTGCTCGACGAAGACCACGCCAGCGGGCCCCCGATCGCGCGCACGCACACGATCACCGCCGACTCCCCCGCGTTGATCGCCTACACCTCGGGAACCACCGCCAACCCCAAGGGGGTCATCCACACGCATCGCTCGCTGCTGGCCGAGCTCCGCCAGCTCTCGGCCATGAACGGCACGGGCGGCCGTCCGCAGCTCACGGGGGCGCCGGTGAGCCACTTCATGGGGATGCTCGGCGGCCTGTTGCTGTGCCTGCTCAAGGGCCACGGGGTGTTCCTCATCGACCAGTGGGACCCGCCGACGATCCTCGACGCCATGATCGAGGCCGACCTGAGTGCCGGGAGCGGTTCCACCTACCTGCTCACCTCGCTGCTCGACGCGCCCGGCTTCGGAGCCCGTCACATCGAGCGGATGCGCTCCGTCGGCCTGGGCGGCTCGCCCATACCGCGCGCCGTCGCCGAGCGGGCCACCGGGCTGGGCATCTCGATCGTGCGCTCGTACGGCTCCACCGAGCTGCCGTCGACGACGGGCGCATCGCACGACGAGCCGGTCGACAAGCGTCTCTCCACCGATGGCCGGGCCATGCCCGGCGTCGAGATCCGCATCGTCGACGAGGACGGACGCGACATGCCGGCCGGCACCCCGGGCGAGATCCTCGCCCGCGGACCCGAGCTCTTCGCCGGTTACACCGACCCGTCGCTCACGGCCGAGGCATTCGCCCGGGGTGACGGGTGGTACAGCACGGGCGACGTGGCCGTCGTCGACGACGAGGGGTGGCTCACCATCACCGATCGCTTGCGCGACATCGTGATCAGGGGGGGTCTCAACCTGAGCCCGGCCGAGATCGAGGACGTCCTCCAGCGCATGCCCGGCGTGGCCGAGGTCGCGGTCGTGGCGGCCCCCGACGAGCGCTACGGCGAGCATGCCTGCGCGTTCGTGCGTCCGATCCCCGGCGCGACGGCTCCCGATCTCGCCGGGGTCAGGGCGTTCTTCGACCGGGCCGGGGTACCGCGACAGAAGTGGCCCGAGGAGGTACGCGTCGTCGACGAGTTCCCGCGCACGCCCTCGGGCAAGATCAAGAAGTTCGAGCTACGCGACGGCATGCGACGCGGCGGCGCCCCGACGGGCTGACCGCCGCCCACGCCGACCGGTCCCCCCCGGCCACCGGGCAGGGAGCCACCCAACTGACGCCAGGTCAGTCGGTGCCCGTGCCCGGTTGGGTGGTGACCGCCAACGACTCGGGCGTCGGTGCGACGGTCGTGGTTGCCGCGGCCGTGGTCGCCGTGGTGGCTGCGGGGATCGTGGGCGTGGTGGGGGGCGGGACGACGAGTTCCTGGCCCACGAAGATCTTGTCGGGGTCGGTGATGCCGTTGGCGTCCATGAACGCCTGCGTCGAGGTCTGGAACCGGTCGGCGATCTGCGAGAGGGTGTCGCCGGACGCGACCGTGTAGGTGCCCTCGGGACCCGCGGTCGGCGTGGGGCTGGTGGCGCCGGAGTCGGCCGTGAGCGACGTCACCGAGACCGACGCAGTCACCGGGGTCAGCGACGCGGTGGTGGTCGTCTCGAGCGGGGGCGGCGAGAACGCGGTCGTGCTGGTGGTGTCGTCGTCGTCGTCGCCGCCGCAGGAGGCGAGCACGACCACGACGATCAGCCCGACAGCGATGCGCAGCGCCAGGTGTGCAGTGGTACGCGTCGATGACCGATTGACCGAATGCAGCATGGGGACGCTCCTCGACGGGCGTAGCGCGATCGCGGTACGCGTTCGACTGTGTGTGACCCCGGCTCCGTGGTTGTGCTGCTGTGGTGCTCGATGCTCTGGTTCGCTCTGGTTCCGCCCGCAGCAGCGTAGCGAAGCGTGACGCCGAACTGGTGGCAGACGGCGCGACGTTCTGTGCTCAGCCCAGGACCAGCCCGTCGCGCGTGACGGTGATGGCCCGGGTCGGACAGCCCTGCACCGCCAGGACGACCTTCTCCAGCGGATCACCAGAGGGGTCGACGACGAACGCGATCCCGTCGTCGCCGAGATCGAACGTCGCCGGCGCCCAGTACGAGCAGTTGCCCGATCCCATGCAGGACACGGGATCGATGGTGATCTCGATGTTCACGGTCGCACGTCTCTCCTGGGCCAGGATGCTCGGGCGGGGACTCAGAGATTCACAACAGCACCGGCAACGCCGTCGGCGAGCGGAACCTGTCCCCATGGATGTGCGGGTCGCCGCCGGAGCCCACGTCGAGGCGGAGGTCGGGGAACCGATCGAGCAGGTGGGTCACGGCCAAGCGGATCTCGAGCCGGGCGAGGTGCATGCCCAGACACATGTGGGGACCGAAGCCGAACACCGCGGCCTGGCGTTGGGGACGGTGGATGTCGAAGTCGTCGGGTCGATCCCAGTGCTGGGGATCATGGTTGGCTGCGCCGAGATGCGCGATCACGTCGGCCCCGGCCTCGACGGGCACGCCGCCGAGCTCGGTGTCGCGAGCCGCCCGCCGCATGGTGATCGTGAGCGGGTTCTCCCAGCGCAGCCCCTCCTCCACGGCCTGGGGCAGGAGCGCCCGGTCGGCCCGGACCGCGTCGAGCTGGTCGGGATGGCTGAGCAGACCGAACAGCAGGTTGCCCGAGGCCCGGTAGGTGGTCTCGGCCCCGGCCGGGAGCAGGAGGCACAGGAACGAGTTGATCTCCTCGTCGCTCAGCCGTTCTGGCTGGCCTTCGGCGTCGGGGAGCTCGACGGTGACGAGATCGCTGATCACGTCGTCGCGGGGCTCGGCCCGGCGGTCGTCGATGAGCGGCTTCAGGTACTCGCGCAGGTCGAGCGCAGCAGCGAAGCCCGCACCGGGATCGGCGACCAGGTTGATGATGGCCATGGCCCAACGGTGAAAGCGCGGGTAGTCGCTGCGGGGGATGCCGAGGATCTCCGCGATGACCTGCACCGGGAACTGGAACGTGAGCTCGCGCACCAGCTCGGCGTGGCCGCGTGCTGCGAAGCGGTCGATGAGCTCGTCGATGACCGTGCTCATGAGCGTGGTCTCCCACCGGGCCATGGCCTTGGCCCGGAAGGCCGGCGCCACGAGCGCCCGCTGTCGTCGGTGCTCGGGCTCGTCGAGGCCCACGAGGAGCGTGTCGCCCATCACCAGGCCCATCGTCTCGCGAATGGCGGCACTCACGAACGTCTCGTTGTCGCGCATCACCTGCGACACGAGGTCGAACGGGTACACCGTGTACTGGACGATGGGTTCGCCCTTCCAGTTCGTGGTCTCGATCCGCTCCACGGGATGGTGCTGGCGCTTGTCCCACAGCGCGGGGTACGGGTCGCGCACGTCGCCGGCCACGCCCGAGAACTGGGCCATGGGGTCGAGGTCGAGGTAGTCGCCGGGGTCGCCGGCCGTGTCAGTGGCTGCCGTGTCAGTGGCTGGCGCGTCGGATGCAGCTGTGTCGGTGGCTGGCGCGTCGGATGCATCGTCGAGCTTCATGGCGTCGAGGTTACGGGAATCCACACCGGGGCGGGCGCGGTCAGGACCCCGGTTCGGGGCAGGTAGCGTGGGGCGATGGTCTCATCCCCCGACGTCCATGTTCCTTCCCGCCATCGCCGGGGCCGCGTCCACCGCGTCGCAGGGCTCGCGGGCGCGCTGGTGCTCGTGCTCGGGCTCGCCGCCTGCGCCGACGACGATGACAGCGGCGCCCCCACCGAAGGCGCCGGCCCGGCCGGGGTCACGCCGGCCGGCGGCTCCACCGACCAGGCCGGCCAGTCGAGCCCGAACGGATCGGCGGCCGGTGCAACAGCGGCCGATGTCGCCGTCGACAGGGTGGCTCCCGGTGCCACCCTGGCCGACGGGACGCCGGTCGGTTCCACCGACACGGCCTCGACGGGCGACCCCAACGGGCAGGCGCCCGCGCCCACCCGCGACCTCACCGGGCAGGATCTGTGTCCGGCCGTCGACAAGGCGGTCATCTCGCAGGAGATCGGCGTCACCATCGGGCTGGCCGAGTCGAACCCGTCCTACGCCGACCCGAACTGCGTGTACTACCGCGAGAACGCCGGGCAGGCGGTGAGCGTGACCCGGGCGCCGGGCGACTACTTCGCCCAACAGACCGAGGCCACCGAAACCGTCGACGGGGTGGGTGACGAGGCCGCCTGGTCGGCCCCACAGTCAACCCTGTTCGTGAAGGACGGCGACGCCACCTGGATCGTCAGCGTGTTCCAGGTGGCCGACGACAGGACGGCTCAGCTCCGCACGGTGGCCGCGGCCATCGGCACGCTCTTCGTCGCCACCTGAGCGCAGCGTCGGCTCTCACACCACACGGTGGCGGGCGGCGACCGACGGGAGGGCCAGGAGCTGGCGCTGCTGGTCGTCGAGGAGCGCCGCAAGCTCGGGCGAGGGTTCCTCGGGCACGCCCCAGGTGGAGTTGCCGGGGCTGTACTTGTAGAGCACGTGGCGGCGCTGATGCGGTGCCAGCCAGGTGGACGTGCCGTGCGTGAGCGCCTCGGTGAACACGATCACGTCACCGGCCCGATGGGGCACCTGCCTCACGACGGCGAGGTGCTCGGGCGCACGGTCGATCCCGTTCGGCACGCCGTAGTTCGCCTTGTGACTGCCGGGGATGCAGCAGAATCCGCCCTCGTCGGGCCCCACGTCGACCAGCGAGTACATGGCCACAGACAACCCGTGGTGCATCCGCCCGCCGCTGAAGGTGGCGTACTGCGCAGGGTCGAACGGGGTGCCGCCGCCGTGCAGACCCAACCCGTCGGTGCCCGGAGCCATGACGATCCCGTAGCAGTGGTCGAGACGCAGCCGGTCGCCGACCATCTCGGCCATCACCGACAGCACCCGGGGATGGCTCAGGAGGTCGCGAAATGCCTTGTCCCACATGAGCATCCCGGTGAAGCGCTGGCTTTGGATGGTCGACGTGGGCGACGGGAGGGCACGGTCGTCGATCACCTCGTTGAGGTACGCGACCTGTCCGGCATCGAGCACCCCTCGGAGCACGACGTACCCGTTGAGGTCGAGGACGTACCGCTCCTGCGCCGTCAGCCCTGTCGGCGATCCGCCGGGAGGCTCCCAGCCCGGACGAGCCTCGTCGGCCCGGGTGCCCGAGGCCCGGCTCCAGCGCATCGCTACGCGGCCCGTCCGACGAGGCTCATGGTCTCGTCGTCGATCGCCGTTGGAACCTCGATCGTGGTGTCGCCCTTGACGTACACGTCGAAGAAGGTCACCACGGTGGTCGCGAACGCCTCGAAATCGGGATCGTCGGCGTCGAAGAAGCTGCCGTGGTTCTGGCCCTTCAGGGTGAGCAGGTACGTGGGAGCGTCGGCGCGGGCGTAGATGTCGGTGCTGCCGGCATAGGGAACGATCGGATCGCCGTCACCATGGACGAGCAACAGCGGCGGACGGCCTTCGTAGACGAAGTCGCCGCCCTCGACGGGGAGCGCCGCGCCCGAGATGGCGACGGCGGCATCGACTCTCGGCTCGGTGTACGCCGTGTTGTAGAGCGTGAGCATCGTGGTCATGGCGCCGAACGAATGGCCGCCGATGCCGATGCGGCCCGGGTCGACGAGGTCGTGCCAGCGCGAGCCGGGGTCGTCGTCGAGGGCCAGGATCGAGTCGATCGTGAAGCTCACGTCGTCGGGCTGGAACCTGAGGCTCGATGCGGCCCCGAAGCCCACGCCCCCGGTCGTCTCGGGGAAATCCGGGGAGACGACGACGTAGCCCGCGGCGACCAGCACGGGAGCGAGGGTCGCGAACTGGGACGCGAAACCGGTGAGCCCGTGCGAGAGCTCGATGAGCGGGTAGGGGCCGCGCCCGGTGTCGGGCTCGGCGTCCGCCACGGGCGTGTCGGTGCGCTCCGGGGCCAGGGCGGGATACCACACGGTCGTCGGCAGGGTTCGGGTGTCGGCGGCCTCGGTGACCCCCTCGACGGCGGTGGTGGGACGCGCATCGTCGACGAAGATCTCGGTGGCGATCCCCACCACGGGCACCGATGCCGGCCGGCTGGTCGGCGGTGCGCCGATCGGGCCGGCGTCGGGATCCGACGTGGTGGTCGCCGGGGCCGCCGGTCCCGCGGTCGCGTCGACGGGAGCGCTCGCCACTCCCACCGTCGTCGCCGCGGTCGCCCCCGCAGTGTCGGCGCCCGCAGTGTCGGCTCCCGCAGTGTCGGCTCCCGCAGTGTCGGCGCCAACGGCAGTCGCAGGAACAACGGCCGAGCCGTCGTCGTCGTCGTCGCAGGACGCGGCCGACACGGCCAACGAGATGAGCGCGGTCAGCGCGAGCAGTCGTCGCATCACCCTGGCCACCTTACGCGGCGGGGCCACCGGCAGCTTCGCGGAACGCGAGGTACCGGGCGTCGCAGGCGGCCCGCCACGCGGGGTCGGGCTCGACCCGGTGCGAGATCCGGGCCCAGCGGGCGCCGTCGGCCTCGCTCGACTCGAGGCCGGCGGCCATACGAGCGCCGAACGCCGCGCCGAGCGCGCCGCCCTCGGCCACGGCGACGACGTCGACGGGCACCCCGGTGCAGTCGGCCAGGGCCTGCAGCCAGTCGCCGACCCGGGTGCCGCCGCCCGTCGCCACGATCCGCCGAGGATTCAGTCCCGCAGCGGCTCCGAGATCGAGATGGTGGCGCACCACGAACCCGGCGGCCTCGAACACGGCTCGCCGGAGCGCCACCGCGCCGTGCGAAAGGTCGAGGCCCAGGATCTCGGAGCGGCGATCGGGATCGTGCAACGGTGTGCGCTCGCCCCGCACGTAGGGCATCCACACCGGTACGCGTTCGGGATGCTCGGGCCTCACCCCGTCGGCGACCGCGGCCAGCGCACTCAAGGCCCAGTTGATGAACAGGCCGCCGGCGTTCGACGGGCCGCCCACGAGGAACCGGTCGGGCGTGCTGTGGGGGATCGTCCACAGCCCGGGCGCCTGGCCCATCGCGGCGAGCACGCCCCAGGTGATGAGCGTGGTGCCGCAGATCACGAGGACGTCGCCCGCCTCGGTGGCGCCGCTGACGATCTGCTCGCCCGTCGCGTCGACCGTCCCCGGCCCGATCACGATGTGGGCCAGACCGGCGACGGTTCCCACCCGTCCGGTCGCCTCCGACGAGAACCCGGGCAGCTGCCCTGGGCTCACGCCCACGTCGTCGAGCACCGCCGTGTTCCAGCCGCCGGTCGCGAAGTCGAACAGCGGGAACATCGGAGCAACGCCCCCTCGCCCCACCACGCCGTGTTCGAGGCCCCCGCCGGCGAGCGCGGCGTTGGCGACGGCGACCGCCGGCCAGAAGCCCGCGGCGTCGGGGTGTTCGGTGTGCAGCCACCGGAGGAACTGGGTCGACTCCCCGTGGCGCGCTGGTGATCGATCGTCGGGGTCGCTCGAGTCCTCGACCCGGCCGCGGCCATCGCCGTAGAGCAGGCCCGGTGCGATGGGGACGCCGGCGCCGTCGACCGCTGTCAGTGACGGCACCATCGACGCCACGTTGACCGCCCTGATCGACTCGTCGTCGCCCACCTCGGCGCGGATCTGGGCCATGGCCTCCAGCACGTTGCGGCGCCAAGCGAGATCGGCGTCGTGCTGGAACCGGTCGGGGGCCGGGACCTCGATCGGGTGCACGACCCGGGCCCGGGCCACGATCACGCCATCGGGGTCGGCGGCGACGGCCTTCACCGACGTGGTGCCGATGTCGATCCCGACCGTCAGCTCCCGGCTCACCATGACCGTCCCCGTCCCCGTTCCCGTTCGTCGCTCCATCGCCGTCCGGAGCCAACAGCTCGACACCCCGTCAGCCCGTCAGCCGTTGCCGGCTCAGCGCGGTGCGGAGCCTCCCGCGAGCTGCTCGGCGGCCGCCAGCCGGTCGCGCCAGCTCGCGACCTCGTCGGGGCCCGCGGTGAGCACGTCGACGCCGTCGTCGGTGACCAGCACGGTGTGCTCGAACTGGGCAGTGCGCCGACGGTCGACCGTGACGGCCGTCCACCCGTCCTTCCAGGTGTCGTGGCGCCAGGCGCCCATCGTGATCATGGGCTCGATGGTGAAGGTCATGCCCGGGCGCATGGTGGCTCGGGCATCGGGATCGTAGAAATGGGGGACCGAGGGCTCCATGTGGAAGACCTCGCCGATGCCGTGGCCCACGAAGGCCCGCACGACGCCGAAGTCGGCGGCCTCCGCACAGCGCTGGATCGCCCGGCCGACCACGTTGATCGGCTGGCCCGGGACGATGGCGCCGATCCCCCGCCAGAGCGACTCGTGCGTGACCTCGACGAGCCGACGCGAAACGGCGTCGACCTCGCCGACGAGGTACGTGGCCGAGCAGTCGCCGTGCATCCCGTCGAGGAAGATCGTCACGTCGAGGTTGACGATGTCGCCCTCACGCAGCGCACGGCTGTCGGGGATCCCGTGGCAGATCACCTCGTTCACCGAGGTGCACAGCGACTTGGGGTAGCCGTGGTAGTTGAGCGTCGAGGGGTAGCCACCTCGGGCGAGGTAGGCCTCATGACAGGCCTCGTCGATCGTCTCGGTGGTGACCCCGGGGGCCACGAGCACGCAGATCTCGTCGAGCACCTCGCGAGCGGCCAGGCACGCGGTGCGCATCCGGCTGATCTGGTCGGCGTTCTTGACGACGTTGGCCGAGAATCGGCTCGACGGGTGACCGGTGGCGGCGTAGTCGGGCCTGGCGATGGACAGCGGCACCATCCGCATCGGGCTCACCTCGCCCGGCAGCACGCTCGGAGGGAGCGGGCCGTCGCGTCGGGAGCGCTCGGCGAGCGCGACGCGACCCCCGCTGGCGGGTCGACGTGCCGGGGTTCGCCGCTTCTTGCCCATCGACCCATTCTGCCAGCGCGCCACGGGTATCCCAACACGCAGTGCCTCCGTTGGACCTGGGTGGAGGCCGACAGCCAAGCTGCCGGCTCGGATTCCATCTCGGAGGTCACCATGGGAGCGCTCGACGGGAAGGTCGCCATCGTCACCGGCGCCGGACGGGGCATCGGTCGCGAAGAGGCCCTCCTGCTGGCTCGCGAGGGCGCAGCGGTGGTCGTCAACGACGTGGGGGTGAGCGGCGACGGCTCCGGTGGCGATCGGTCGCCTGCCGAGCAGGTCGTCGCCGAGATCGTGGCTGAGGGCGGACGGGCGTCGGCCAACGCCGACGACGTTGCCGACTGGGCCGGGTCGGCCCGCATCGTGGCGCAGGCCGTGGCCGACTTCGGCCGTCTCGACATCCTCGTGAACAACGCCGGCATCTTGCGCGACAAGATGAGCTTCAACATGGAGGAGGCCGAGTGGGACGCCGTCATTCGCGTCCACCTCAAGGGCCATTTCGCCATGGCCCGTCACGCCTGCTCGTACTGGCGCGCCGAGATCAAGGCGGGCCGCGATGTCAACGGGCGCATGATCTTCACGACCTCGGAGGCCGGCACCATGGGCGCGGCCGGCCAGATCAACTACGGCACCGCCAAGGCCGGTATCGCCGCCATGGCGATCACCTTCGCTCGCGAGATGGAGCGGTACGGGGTCACGTGCAACGCGATCGCCCCCCGGGCCCGCACCCGCATGACCGAGGCCGCCTTCGACATGGCGGCCCCCGACGGCTTCGACCCCTACGAGCCGGCCAACGTGGCCCCCACGGTGGCCTGGTTGGCCTCCGACGACGCAGCCGAGGTGACCGGGCAGGTGTTCGTGGTGTTCGGCGGCACGGTGCAGCTCCTCCAGGGCTGGACGGTCGCGTCGCAGATCCGCCGCGAAGCGCGGTGGACGGTCGCCGACATCGCAGCCAACAAGGAGGCGCTGTTCGCCGGCGGATCGCCCCGGCTCGCCCCGTTCGTCGTCGAGTGGTGACCACCGTCGAGCGGTGACAAGCTGACGTTCACGTCATCCAGGCCTCGACGAGGCCTGGGGTTCCGAGGCCCGGAGTTCGGGGGCACGAGGCAGGGGGAGAGCCGTGGCGCTCACCGAGTACATCGGCTTGGACCTGGGTTCGCAGGTCGTCACCATCGAGGCCGGCCCGGTGAAGGTCTTCGCCCAGGCCCTCCTCGACGACGATCCGGTGTACAAGTCGGCCAACGCTCCCGTGCCGCCCACGTTCCCGTTCGTGATGAGCTACTGGAACAGCGCGGGTGAGGCCGTCGGCGGCGGCATCGACATGAACGAGCTGCGCAAGCGGGGGCTGATCCTCCACGGCGAGCAGTCGTTCGAGTACCACTCGTGGCCCCGGGTCGGCGACGTGCTCGAGGGCCACGGCGTCGTCGACGAGGTGTACGAAAAGGAAGGCTCCACCGGGGTGATGGAGTTCTACGTCTCGACGACCACCTGGAAGAACAAGACCACCGCGGCGCCGGTCCTCACGACCAAGTTCGTCCTCATCGTCCGCCGCAAGAAGGACGCCTGAGCCCGCAACCTCCCCCACCACCACGAAATTTGCGCGGAAATGCTCACGGGGTGAGCATTTCCGCGCACAGAACGGCCTACCAGCCGCCCTTGGCGCCGGCGACCATCCCGTAGGGACCCACGGGCCAGTTGAAGCAGTCGACCATGAGCTGGTTCACCTGCTCCCGGCTGGCCACCCCTTCGCCGATCACCCGTTCGGCCTCGCGCAACATGGCCCCGTACACACGGTTGGCCACGAAGCCCCAGGCCATGGGCTGGTCGTTGACCACGATGGGGTTCTTGCCGCAGCGACGGGCCGCCTCGCTCACGGCCTCGACGACGGCGTCGCTCGTGGCCGGGTGGCGGACGATCTCGGCCAGGCGCATCACCTGCGGCGGTGACGCCCAGTGCCAGCCGATCACCTGCTCGGGCCGATCGGTTGCCGCGGCGATGGCCCCGATCGGGAAACCCGAGGTGTTCGACGCCAGGATCGCTCCGGCGGGGGCCGCCTCGTCGAGCTCGCGGAACACGCGGATCTTGAGCGGCAGGTCCTCGAACACGGCCTCGACGACGAGGTCGGCCCGGGAGACGGCGTCGTCGAACGACCCGGTGAACGACAGGCGGCCCAACGCGGCGTCGGCAGCCTCACGGGTGAGCTTGCCTCGCTCGACCGCACGCTCGACGCCGTAGCGGCCCGTGCGCACACCCTCGACGGCCCGTTCGAGGGCCTCGGTGCTCACGTCGTAGCAGACGGCCTCGTAGCCCGCCTGGGCCAGCGACTGCGCGATCCCGCTGCCCATCACGCCGGCACCCAACACGGCGCAACGCCAACCCGCAGTGGAGTTCTCGGCCGGTGACACGTCGTCGATCTCGGTTCCCATGGAGCCACGGTACCCTCCGGCGCGAGACTCCGGCCCATGGCACGACGACACTGGCCCACCGCACTCGTCACCGGCGCCTCGGCAGGCATCGGCGACGAGTTCTCGCGGCAGCTCGCGGCCCGCGGTTGCAACCTGGTGCTCGTGGCTCGCGACGTTTCGCGGCTGGAAGCGCTGGCAGCCGATTTGCGCCGCGAGCACGGCCGCTCGGTCGAGGTGCTCCCCGCCAACCTCACCCACGCTGGCGAACGGGCGACCGTCGAGGTCCGCCTCGCCACGCCGGCGTCCGAGCAGGCTCCGGTCGATCTGCTCGTCAACAACGCCGGCTTCGGCACCGGCGGACCGTTCCACGAGTTGCCGGTCGATCGTGAGGAGCTGATGATCGAGCTCAACGTCGTGGCGCTGGTCCGCCTGGCCCATGCCGCGCTCGGCCCCATGGTGCGCCGCCGGTTCGGGGCGATCGTGAACGTGTCGTCACTCGGCGGGTACTCGCCCGTCCCCCAGTTGGCCACCTACTCGGCCACGAAGGCCTTCGTGAACTCGTTCAGCCAGTCGCTTCGCGGCGAGTGCCGCACGACGGGCGTGAGCGTCATGGCCGTGTGCCCCGGGTACACCCGCACCGAGTTCCAGGAACGCTCGGGCTACAGCGGCACCAATGTGCCCGAAGCGCTGTGGCAGACGGCCCAGCAGGTCGTGACCCGGGCGTTGGCCGATCTCGACCGCAACCGGGCCGTGAGCATCCCCGGCGTGCAGAACAAGATCGGGGCCGTGCTGACCAAGCTCGTCCCAGCCCCCCTCACGGCCCGCATCGCGGGTTCGCTGGGGAACACCGCGCAGTCGGACGGGAAGTAGGGCGCCGCGATGGACTCCATCCGCAACCTCACGCTCGGCGACATCATCCGCGAGCACCGTCGCTCGTGGCCGCTCCAGACTGCCGTCGTCGACGGCTCCACCAGGCTCACCTATCTCGAGCTCGACGATCGTGTGAGTCGCCTCGCCAACGCCCTCGTCGCCCATGGAGTCGGCGTCGGCGGCCGGGTGCTCTGGTTGGGCCAGAACTCCTTCCGCATCATGGAGGCCCTGCTCGCCTGCGCCAAGATCGGCGCCGTCTTGTGCCCGGTGAACTGGCGCCAGACCCCCGAGGAGCTGGCCTTCGTCATCGACGACTCCGCGCCGGCCATCGTGATCTGGCAGGAGGAGGAGGTCGGCGAAGACGTACGGGCCGGACGGGCGTTGGCCCGTACGTCTGATGCCCGCTGGCTGCGCCACGACACCGCCGTGCACCCGGCCGGCGCCGATTCGGCAGCAGATTCGTACGAGGCGTTCCTCGCCTCGGGCGCCGCCGACGATCCCGAGATGGAGGTCGGCGCCGAGCTCCCCGTCCTGCAGATCTACACGGCCGCGTTCTCGGGCCGGCCCAACGGCGCCCAGCTCAGCCATCTGGCGATCATCAGCCAGGACCTCGTGATCGCCATGGCCCAGCAGATCACCCCGCAGTACCGCTACCTGTGCTCGGGGCCGCTCTTCCACATCGGCTGCTTCATGTTCACGCTGGCGACCTTCCACATGGCCGGCACCAACGTGTTCGTCAGGCGGGTCGTGGCCGAGGAGCTGTGCGAGCTGATCGACCGGGAGCGCTGCACCGGCGCCTACATCCTGGGCCCCACGATCGACCAGATCGTCGAGGCGAACCGTGACGGGCGCTACGACCTCTCGTCGCTGCGGATCCTGGGCGGCCGTCCCGAGTGGGTCGCGATGACGTCGCCCGACGAGAGCCCGTGGGGGCGGCGCCCGGGCGGATTCGGTCAGACCGAGGTGATGGGCATGACCACGTTCACCGCGTTCGACGACCCCGACGATCCGGCCAGCAGGCCCCTCGGGACCCATGGGCGAGCGTCGCCGGTCACGTCGATCCGCATCCTCGACGACGACGGTGCCGAGTGCCGGCACGGCGACGTCGGCGAGATCGCCGTGCGCGGCCTCACGGTCATGAACGGCTACTGGGACCGGGCCGACGAGAACGCCCGGCGCACCAGCAACGGCTGGTACCGCACCAACGACCTGGGCCGGCGGGAAGCCGACGGTTCGATCTCGTTCATCGGACCCAAGGGCCGCATGCTCAAGTCGGCCGCCGAGAACATCTACCCGGCCGAGGTCGAGAGCTGTCTGCGCACCCATCCCGCAGTCGCCGACGTGGCGATCATCGGCGTGCCCGACGACCGGTGGACCCAGTCGGTGAAGGCCATCGTCGTGCTGCGCGACGGCAACGACGGCAACGACGGCAGCGACAGCAGCGACGGCAACGACGGCAACCCTGTCGCCGGCAGCCCGTCCGTCACGGCCGAGGAGCTCATCGAGCACTGCCGCACCCGGATCGCCTCGTACAAGAAGCCTCGCACCGTCGAGTTCATCGACGCCTTGCCCCGCAAGGGTTTCCTGGTCGACTACGACGCGCTCGACGAGCAGTTCGGCGGGGGCGCCTACCCCGGCGGCACCAACCGCAGCGCCTGAGGTTGACCGGGCTCAGCGACTCCGGGAGAGCTCCCGAACACGCCGCGCCTGGCGATGCCCCGTCTGACGCATGATCGTGTCGTCGGCGACGCCCCTCGCCTTGGCCACCCTCACCAGCCCAGCTCGCAACGAACCTGTCGTGATCTGGTGAGGATCGATTCCTGCGGCCACAGCAGCACGAGCGACCACCCGCGACACCCCGCGATCGGAGAGTCGGCCCGGCTGGATGCGGTCGAACCGATCGACCGGGCAGAACGCCGGAACCGGTCCCGGGTCCCGAACGGGCGTGGGCACCGATCGCAATCGGAGCCAGGCCCGCCATGCCGTGACCGCGCACAGCTCCGGTCTCGAGCCCGCCGGAACGAGGATCTCGGGACGGGCGGGAACTGCGATGCGGAGTGATCGTCTCCCGACACGCACGTCTGCGAGATCGAGCGCCGCGACCTGGGCCCGGCGCAGGCCGGCCCCGAACATCACGAGCACGAGCGCGTGATCACGCCTCCCGGCCGCCGATTCGTCGAAGCAGCGCACGATCGAGAGCACGTGGTCGACCGTCGCCGGCGCCGCCGGCGAGCGCAGGTCACGCCCGTGCCAGGCGACCAGGGCGTCGGCGGCGCGAACGCCGTCGTGCCGACACGGCGACGGCGCACCCACGGCGGCGTGCTCGAACGAGATCGCAGCCAGGCGCCGATGGACCGTCGACGGTCGGTGGCGCTCTCCCGACCACGCGACGTACGCCGCCACGGTGGCCGGGGTCGCCGGCAGGGCCCGCCGGCGCTGCGAGGCGCACCACGCGACGAAGTCGGCCCAGTCGGCACGATAGGCACGTCGGGTGTTGACCGACGGGGTCGAAGCCACGGCCCCACGGTAGCCGTCACGCGTCCGATAACAAGCACGTGGTTGACGCTCGACGGTCGCGAGCGCACCCTGACGGCTGGACACGCGTGAGCTTCCCGGGAGGGCCATGAACGACCACGGGCACTACGTCGTCGATGCCGACGGGCATCTCTGCGAGCCCCCCCGGCTGTGGGAGGACAACCTGCCGACCTCGATGCGCGACCGGGCGATGCGCTTGCGCTGGAACGCCGACACCGGCTTCGACACGTGCCTCGTCGAGGACAAGGTGCTCACCGACAGGGGCCTCGCCGGGCTGGGCAACGCCGGAACCCCGTACGTGAACCTCGGTCAAGGCACGCACTACGAAGACCTCAACCCTGCCGGTTTCGATGCCAACGAGCGTCTGAAGGTGCTCGACGCCGAGGGCATCGACGTTGCGGTGATGTACGGGGGGCTGAGCCTGAAGCTCGCAGGCATCGAAGACCCCGAGCTCGCCGTCGCCCATTGCCGGGTCTACAACGACTGGCTCGCCGACTGGTGCCAGGCCGATCCCGGGCGTCTGATCGGCACGGGCGTGCTGCCCATGCAGGATCCCGCCGCAGCCGCCGAGGAGGTGCACCGCATCGCCCGCCTCGGCATGAAGGCCGGGTGGTGCCGACCCAATCCCTTCCTGGGCCGGCAACTCCACCACGCCGACTTCCACCCCGTCTACGAAGCGCTCATCGAGGAAGGGCTACCGCTGGCGTTCCATCCGGCCGGGCCGTGGGACGTCGACGGAACCAGTCGCCGCATGGCCGACCTCATGGCCCCAGGCACCCACCACGCGACCATCCTGTTCTTCGATCAGCACCTGACGCTGTCGAACCTGGTCTGGGGCGGGGTGCTCGAGCGCTACCCGGAGCTGAAGATCGGTGTGCTCGAGTGCGGAGGCGGATGGGTGGCGCACTGGATGGACCGGATGGACGAGTTCATCGAGTCGTACGGTTGGCAGGTCCCCGACCTCACGCTCAAGCCGTCGGAGTACTTCCGCCGCCAGTGCTGGGTGAGCTTCGACCCCGGCGAGCACACCGCTGCGCTCCTCGGCCACCGCATCGGCCAGCACACCATGATCTGGGCGTCCGACTTCCCGCACAGCGACGCGAAGTACCCCGGTGTCGTCGACGAGCTCATCGAGCACGCCGAGGCGATGACGCCGACGTCTCGAGCAGGGCTCGTCGGGCTCAACGCCTTGGCGTTGTACGGGATGGAGCAACCGTGAGCGACCGCCCGGCCCCGTTCGACCTCGTCGTCACCCGCGGGACGGTCGTCGACGGCACCGGCCTGCCGTCGTACATCGCCGATGTCGCCGTGCGCGACGGGCGCATCGCCAAGATCGGGCGGGTCACCGGAGCCGAGCGAGCGGCCGCGGTCGAGGTGCTCGACGCCGAGGGCCTTCTCGTCACCCCCGGCTTCGTCGACATCCACACCCACTACGACGCCCAGCTCCACTTCGAGCCCACGTGCTCGCCGGCCTCGTGGCACGGCGTCACCACGCTGCTCACGGGCAACTGCGGGTTCACGATCGCGCCGGCGACACCCGACGACGTCGGGTGGTTGCTGCAGATGCTCAGCCGGGTCGAGGGCATGCCCGCGGCAGCCCTGCAGGCCGGCGTCGACTTCGAGGGTGGCGGTGTCGGCGATCTCATGGCCGGACTCGACGGGCGTATCGGGGTCAACGCCGGATTCAACGTGGGTCACTCGGCCGTGCGGCGCATGGTGATGGGCGACGAGGCCCAGGAGCGCGTCGCGACCGACGACGAGACCACGGCCATGGCCGCGCTCGTGCGGAGCGCCATGGCCGAGGGAGCGATGGGTTTCACGTCGAGTCAACTCGACATCCATCAAGCGCACGACGGCCGACCCGTGCCGTCGAACCTGGCCGCGCCCGACGAGATCGTGGCCCTGGCGGCCGTGCTCGCCGAGTTCGACCACGGGGCGATCGAGTTCATCCCCCGCACGTTCCTCGTGGGCTACGACGCCTCCGACCGAGCGCTCATCCGGCGCATGGCCGAGGTCTCGGGCAAGCCGGTGAACCTCAACACGCTCACGCGGATGCACAACGCCCCCAACGGCTGGAGCGACTCGCTGGCGTTCGCCGAGGAGGCCCAACGCGACGGGCTCCGCATCTTCCCGATGTTCGCCGCGAACAAGCAGGGCGTGTTCTTCGCGCTCGGGAGCACGTTCCTCTACGACGAGATGCCGACCTGGCGCGACACGTTGTGCCTGCCCGAGCCCGAGCGCTCGCAGCGGCTCCGCGATGTCGTCGTGCGCGAGCAGATGCGCACCGAGCTGGCCGATCCGACCGGCCGGGCGTTCTCGTTCGTGTGGGACATCGTGTGTTGCGCGTCGGTCGCCGATCCCGAGCGGCACGGTCATTGGGTGGGGCTGACCGTCCCGCAGCTCGCAGCCCAGCGGGGCGGCCAGGACCCCTTCGACTGCTATCTCGACGTGTCGCTCGACGAGAACCTGGAGACGGTGTTCACACTCAACGCCCCGGTGTCTCGCGACCGTCAGGAGGCGCTCGAGATCCTCATCCGCCATCCGCTGGTGATGGCCGGGTCATCCGATGGCGGAGCCCATCTCGCCTCGTTCGTCGGGGCCGACTACCCGACCCGGCTGCTGAGCGAATGGGTGCCATCGGGCGTGCTGAGCATCGAGCAGGCCGTCGCCCGCCTCTCGTCGATCCCGGCCACGATCCACGGGATTCGCGATCGCGGTGCCCTTCGACCGGGCTCCTGGGCCGACATCAACGTCATCGACCGCCCGCGCCTGGCGGCGGGCGATCCCCGGTGGGTCGTCGACCTCCCCGCCGATTCCGGTCGCCTCGTCGTCGACGCCAGAGGCTACGTCGCGACGTACGTCAACGGCGTCGCAATGCTGCGAGACGGCCGTCACACGGGAGCGCTCCCGGGAGCGGTGCTTCGGGGCTGACGAACTGGACCGTTGACGAGCGCTGTGGGGTCCGAGCCGGGGGCACGATCGCTCAAGTCATGGGGCGATCTGGTCGATTGACACCGAATGCGCCAGAAGGAACGAGCCGGCCGTACGGCACCCGTCACCGCCAGCCCCACGCTGGTCCGGGAGCCCGATCTGGAGCGTGACAGGGCGCCGGGGAGGGGCTCATCGCAGCCGTCGCAGCCGGCAGCGGGCGCGCACGCCAGAACCGTCCGTTCCGAATACCTCGAGCGCACCCTGGCCTGGCGCGGGTTCCAGGAACGTCACCTGCCCAAGGCCGAGCTGATCTCGGTGAGCTGGCACGACGGCGAACGACGGGTCTTTCGCGACGGTCGCCAGATCGTCAAGGTCTACCGGCACACACCCGCCGCCCACCTGAAGCTCGGCGCCGGCCTCACGAGGGAGCACGCGGTCGCTCGTCATCTCGCCGAGCACATCCGGGGCACCGGTCTGGCCACGACGCACACCATGGTCGACGGCGACTGGGAGATGCTGCGGATCCCGGTGATCGAGGGCGAGACCATCGATCGGCTCCTGGGCCTGGGTCGAGGCAACGAGGTGTCACTCCTCCGGGCGCTCGCCGCGATCGTGCGGACGAACCTGGCCGGCGTGGCCCACGGCGACATCAGCGTGGGGAACATCATCGTGGGCCCCGACGGGCACGCGAACATCCTCGACTTCGGACGGGCGCAGCGCGCATCCCGGCTGCGAGCGCTGGCCTGTGACGTGCTGGGTGTCGGGCCCAACCGCACACCCGTGGCGTTCAGGAACCTCGTGCGCTCGGTGGTGCTGGCTCGGCATCCGACGGGCCCGCTCGCTCGGATCTACGCCCGACGGTGGCAGCGCCGCCTCGAGCGGGGCGAGCGACGGAGCGTCGTCAAGCACAAAGCGTGGATCGATCGCCAGATCACCGGCCTGCTCGAGCTCGGCAACGTGTGGGAGCTCGGCGCGACCGATCGATCCGCTTCCGAAGCCAGCGAGCCGTGGGGCTTCGAGCTCGTCGGGTTGCACGGGATCGGGCACCGGGGTTGGGAGACCACCTGGGAGCGAGTACGAACCCACGTCTCCTGGTCGGGTCGCCACGTCATCGACCTGGGGCCCGACGCCGGTTTCGCGGCCACCTTCGCCCGCATGGAGGGTGCCGCGGCGTCCCTCGTCGTTGCGCCCACCGGCCATCGCATCGCCGCCGCCGCGGCCCTGGCCGAGTCCTTCCAGCTCGACGCCGTCACCACCCGGGCCGCCGATCCGTTCGCCCCGGCGGCTGCCGCGGCGCTCCGATCGGGCGCCGACGTCATCGTGGCGATCGGGCACACGACGGCCCAGTGGAACGACACGGTCGTGCATCTGCTGGTGACCTCCGATGCCCACGAGCTCCTCGTGGAGGTGCCCGCGAGCCGGGCGGCCTCGCTCGCCGCCCAGTGGGAGCATCACGGCCGACGAGTCTCCGAGATCGCCGTCACCGACGACCCGAACGTGATCCTGCACGCCCGTTGGCGGGTGGGGATGTAGATGACCGCCGCACAGCCGTGCTTGGATGTACGCGTGACCGGGCAGAGGAACAGCATGGGGCCACCCGAGGCACACGCGTGCCGGATCACCGTGATCCTCCCCACCCGCAATCGCCCCGCCCTGCTGGCACTGGCGATCGAGTCGGTGCAGGCGCAGACGGTCGACGGCTGGGAGCTCATCGTCGTCGACAGCGCATCCGATCCCCCGGCACGGGTTCCCGAGGATCCCCGGATCAGGCTCCTGAGGCTCGACGGCGATCCGGGCCCGGCTCGGGCTCGCAACGCCGGGATCGACGCCTCCCGTGGCGACGTGCTCGCCTTTCTCGACGACGACGACCTGTTCAGCCCGGACCGTCTCGCCATCGGCCTCGACGGGTTGGGGCGAGGTCCGATCGCCGTGTGCGGCACGCGCTACCTCCACGACCCGACCGGTCGGCACCGCCGACTTGAAGGCAACGTCGCGGAGACCATCCTCGACGGCTTCACGCCGAGCCTCGGCGCCACCATGGTTCGGCGAACGGTGATGTCCCGCTTCGACGAGCGCTGGCGAGCGCTGGAGGACGTCGAATGGTGGTGGCGCACGGCCCAGCGCAGCCCGGTGACGACCGACGACCGGGTCGGATACCTCGTGCGCCTGCACCAGGGTGTGCGTTCGGGAAACGGCCTCGACGTCAGGGTCCGTGAGAGCCTGGCCTTCATGGACGAGCAGTCGGTCTGGTTCGCGGCCCATCCCCGGGCTCGGGCCTTCCGATTGTGCCGGGCCGGGCTGATGGCGCTGACCACCGGCGATCCCGTGCACGCGCAGGCGTTGTTCCTGGGGTCGTTTCGAACCCGCCCCAGGTTGCGGACGGTCGTGCACATCGGCCGCGCGACCGTGGCGCGATGGGCCTCGACCACGCCGGGAGCTCGTGGGCGACGGCACGGCCCCCACCCCGATCGCGATGTCGGAACTCGGAGATGACCGCGACTCGCTCGTGACGCGGAGCCGGGACGCCAGTGCGTCGCGATGACAAGGGAGTCGGGATGACAGGCATCTGGGGACAGGGATGACCGGGATGCTCGTGATCGGCCTCGACGCCATGGACGCCGGCCTCGCCCGGCGGCTGGCCGGGGAGGGCCGCATGCCGTCCCTGGCTCGGCTGCTCACGAAGTCGGCCTGGGCGCCGACCACGAATCCCGACGGCATCGTCGTCGGCGCGGTCTGGCCCTCGTTCGCCACCGGGCGCTGGCCGGGTCGCCACGGCTTCTACTGCTTCCGCCAGTTCGTGAACGGCACCTACGAGATCGCCCGCCGGACGCCCAACGACATCACGCCGACCCCGTTCTGGAGCACGCTGTCACGCCAGGGTCGCCGAGTGTGCGTGTTCGACGCACCGCTGAGCTCGCTCACCGCTGACATCAACGGCCTGCAGGTCATCGAGTGGGGCACACACGATCGCATGCTCCCTCGCGCGTGGTCGCCCGGCCCGCTGGGCGACGACCTGGTGAGCCGCCACGGCGCCCATCCGGTGCAGGGGAGCTGCGACAGCTACATGCGGCGCGGCGAGCACGCCGAGCTGCGCGATCGCCTGGCCCAGGGGATGGTCGTCAAGACCGACATGTGCCTCGAGCTCCTCGCCCGGGAGCCGTGGGACCTGTTCCTCGTCGTGTACGGCGAGTCGCACTGTGCCGGGCACCAGTTCTGGGGCCTGCACGATCCCACCTGGCCCGACCACGACCCCGGGTTGGTCGCTCGAGTCGGTGATCCACTCGAGTCCACCTACGAGGCACTCGATCGCGAGCTGGGCCGGCTCATCGACGCCGTCGACGCCGACACCCCGGTGCTGGTGCTCCTGAGCCACGGCATCGGACCCCACCACGACGGCGATCATCTCTTCGCCGAGATCGTGAGGCGCCTCGACATGGCATCGGGACGGGCCCCGATCAGCCGCCGCGTGGCCGAGATCGCCCGGCGCCGTGTCGACAGGATTCGCCGGGAGGCCTCACGGTGGCGACGGCCCGGCGACCCGCCGTCGCGGACCACGAGCGTCGACGGTTCCCGCCGCGTGTATCCCATCCCCAACAACGAGCTCTTCGGCGCGGTGCGGCTCAACCTGATCGGACGGGAGCCTCGGGGCCGGGTGGCTCCCGGACCCGAGAGCGAAGAGCTCCTGAGCTGGTTGAGCGAGCGGTTCCTCGAGCTCGAGGACGCCGACACCGGCCAACCCCTCGTGCGGAGGGTGTTGCGCGTCGACGACCTGTACCCGGGCGAGATGCGAGACGACCTTCCCGACCTGCTCGTCGACTGGCGCCGCGATGGCCCGATCACCAGCGCCCGCTCACCGCTCGTCGGCGTGCTGCGTGGGTCGTACCAGGGGATCCGTTCCGGCGATCATCGCCCCTCCGGCCTGGCGCTGCTGCGAGCGCCCGGGGTCGAGCCCGGTCCGCGTTCGGCCCCGATCGACGTCGTCGACCTGGCGCCCACGATCGCTGCGCGGCTGGGCATCGAGTTGGCGGCGATCGACGGACACCCGCGACCCGCTCTCGTCTGATCGCGAACCACCGTGTCAGAGGTACAGGTTCCGGTGGGCGACGCTGCCCGCGATACGGCCCGCACGCCGGCTGGCGCTCCGAATCCACTGGGCCCGTCCCGCCGGTGTCCGGACGTAGCTCGGGGCCCGCACGAGCAGATGGCCCCAGCTCCTGAGCCCTTGGACGATCCCTGAGCCGGGCATCCCGTGGGCCTCGAACCGGCGGTGGAGATGGGGATCCTGGCGGCCATAGCCGTAGGACTGCTTGGCCGCGGCCCGTCCGTGGGTGCGCTCGCGGTAGTGCACCACCGCTTCGGGCACGAAGCCCAGACCGTACCCAGCGAGTTGCAGGCGCCACGAGATCTCGACGTCGTCGCCCCCGTTGGAGAACTCCTCGTCGAAGCCTCCGAGCGCCGCGAGCACCTCGGCCCGGATGCCGCAGTTCGCGCCGGTGACGAATGACAGGTAGCCGGGCCATGGCGTGAGCCCGTCAGACACGACGAGGCCCTGGCGCTGGCGGGAGACGTCGGTGAACCGTCGCCGATCGATCCGCCCGCCCACGCCATCGTGGTCCCGGAGCCCACCGGCGAGCGCACTCACCCAGCCCGACTCGACCTCGTCGTCGGCATCGCAGAACAACACCCGGTCGCCGAGCGCAGCACCGGCCCCGGTGTTGCGGGCGTAGTTGACCCCCGCACGCAGGGAGGCGTCGACGACCCGCACCGGCAGCCGGTCGGCCCAGGCCGCCACCACGGCGGCGGTGTCGTCGGTGGAGCCGTTGTCGGCGACGATCACCTCCCACGGCTCGGCGACGACCTGCGCAGCAAGGGCAGCCAACTGGCCCTCGATCACACCCGCTGCGTTGCGCGCCGGAACCACCACCGAGATCACCCCGTCACCGTATCCCCGAACCTCGGAAGCCTCGTGGAGTCCGTGTCGGCACATCGGGGTCTCGGCGTGTCGGGGTCTCGGTGTGTCGGGGTCTCGGTGTGTCGGGGCTCTGTCACCCGTAGACGAGCTCGGCGAAGGCCTTCAGGCCCTCGACCGCCTCGCGGGAACGCCTCCAGGGCGACACGACCAGCCGGTCGACACCCGCGTCGCGCCAACGAGCCAGATCGTCGTGCGACGTGACCGGGCCGCCCACGGTGACCTCGAAGCGGTTCCCGGCCGTCCCGTACCGGTCGCGCAACGCCCGCAGCTGAGCGACGGGCGCGGCCACCGATTCGAGCGTGTTGGTCATCCCGATCCAACCGTCGCCGTCTCGGGCGGCTCTGCGCAGCGCCGCGCCCGACTCGCCGCCGACGTGGATGGCCGGATGAGGCTTCGTGGTCGGCTTGGGCTCGAACATGACCGGGCCGAAGTCGGAGAACTCGCCGTGGTGCTCGACCACCTCCTCGGTCCAGAGGCGCTTGCACACGGCCAGGTTCTCGTCGACCCGCCGACCGCGGGTCGCGAAGTCGAGCCCGACGGCCGTCCATTCGCTCTCGAGCCAGCTCGCGCCGATGCCGATCTCGGCCCGTCCCCCCGACATCACGTCGAGCGTCGTGATCGCCCGTGCCGCGATGAACGGATGGCGCAGCCCGAGGTTGTACACGTGCGAGCCCAGCCGGATCCGCGACGTGCGCCCGGCCAGGTAGCACAGGTATCCGAAGCAGTCGTACACCGGGGTCGTCGGGGGGACGGGAGGATGCTCCTCGCCCTCGTGCGGCGAACCGGCCATCGCGACGGGCAGCACGAGGTGCTCGGGCATCCACACCGACTCGAAGCCGAGCTCCTCGGCCAGCAGGGTGATCTCGACGTGGAAGGCCGGGTTCAGGGCCCCCAGGGCCACGCCGAACTTCACCCCGCTGGTACCCCTGGTTTCGCTGTCGCTCATGGTCTGACTCCGCTCGGTATTCACGTGTTGACTACTGGGGTGACGATGGGCCCAACCCGACGCCGTCGTACGTCAGAACACCCTTGCGGCGCCAGCCTCCGGCAGCCAGGTTTCCGCCGTCGACATGCACCGACGATCCCGTCACGAACGCGCTCAGATCGCTGGCCAGGAAGACCGCGGCACCAGCGCAGTCGTCGGCCGTTCCCGGGCGGGGCAGGCCGTTCGCCGGGCCCATCACGCCGACGCCCGGCGTGGTGATGTGATCGGGGGCGATGGTGTTGACCCTGATGAATCGCGACCCGAGCTCCAGAGCCAGGGTTTGCGTCAGGCTCGTGACCGCAGCCTTCATCGCGGAATAGACGGCGTATCCGGGCCCGGCCCGATGGGCCTCGATCGAGGTGACGTTGACGATCGAGCCTCCCTCGGGCATGTGGGGCACGCAGGCTCGCACGAAATTCGTCACCGAGTGGAAGTTCTCGCGCACGAGTGACTCCTGACCCCGGGCGCTCACGTCGGTGAACGCCGAGAAGAACGTCCCCCCGGCGTTGTTCACGAGCACGTCGATCCGCCCGAAACGCTCGACCACTTGCGCCACATGAAGCTCGACCGCTTCCCTGTCGCGCACGTCGAGCTCGCCGGTGATCACCTGCCGGCCCGCCGCTGTGATCGCCGCAGCGGTGAGGTCGAGGTTGGCCCGGTCACGGTCGCACACGGCCACGTCGGCGCCGAAGTTGGCGAAGGTCTCGGCGATGGCTCGGCCGATCCCCACGCCGGCTCCGGTGACGACAGCCACCTTCCCTTCGAGCGATGCCGCCTGCGGTGTGAGAGCCATGCGCATCCGAGGTTGGCGAGAGGTAGCCGGGCCTCAGCGGGCAACCGGGATGCCGGGAACGTAGCAACTCCGTAGCATCGACGCCCATGGCGATGACACTGGATGGCAAGCGGGTGTTGGTGACGGGAGCGTCGTCGGGGATCGGCGCAGCGCTGGCCGAGGGGTTCGCCGCCCGGGGTGCCACGGTCGGCATCTGCGCCCGGCGGGCCGACAAGCTGGCCGAGGTGCTGGCGCGCTGCTCGGCCCACGGGAGCGGGCACCGGAGCTGGACGGTCGACCTCGCCGCGCTGGCGTCGGTCGGCGACTTCGCGTTGCGGGCCGACGACGAGCTCGGCGGCATCGACATCCTCGTGAACAACGCCGGGATCCCCAAGCGCCGCAAGGTCCAGATGCTCGACGGCGACGTGTGCGACACCGTGATGGCGATCAACTACTCGTCGCCCGTCCGCATCATCTTGGCGCTACTTCCCCGCATGATCGAACGGGCGCCGCAGCGGGGCGGGGCGGCCATCCTCAACATCTCGTCGGTCGCGGCCCGTCTCAGCCCACCGGCCGAGGCCGCCTACTCGGCCAGCAAGGCGGCGCTCACCGCGTTCTCGGAAGGGATGCTGGTCGACCTCGACGGCACCGGGGTCTCGGTGCATCTCGTCAACCCGGGCGTGATCGACACCCCCTTGTTCCAGCTCCCCGACAACGACCCGTTCACCGCTCCCGTCGAGCCCCTCCCGGTTGCCGACATCGTCGAGCCGGTGATGACCCAGCTCGAGACGGGGACCTTCGAGATCTACGTGCCCGCATGGTTCGGCGACGTCGTGGCCCACAAGTTCCCCGACGTCGGCCAGTACCTCCAGGGCACCATCGCCTACGCCCGCGACCAGGCCGCCAAGGCCGCCGGCGGCTGAGGGCCACCACCCCCACCAAATGTGTGCAGAAATCGTCGCCTGGCGACGATTTCTGCACACAGAACGCGGGGTGTGGGGCTCGTCAGAGGAAGATCGAGGTGGCCACCGAGGCGTGGCAGCCGAGGGCGCCGCGAGCACGGTGCTGGCGGTCGACGACAGCGTGATGGCATTGGTGCGCGAGACGCTCATCGCCGCAGTCGATCAGCGACATGTTTCGTCCCCGTTACCGACCGATGACCACCGCGGTCAGCCGGGCTCGGCAGACCTCGGGATCGACGGATCGGTGCTCCTCCGGATCATCCTCCGTACACGACGCCGG
>VFJJ01000216.1 GCA_009886115.1 Actinomycetota bacterium | reverse complement strand
GGCGCCGCTCCATAACGTGAACGCGCCGCGAGGGAATACGTGAACGCCCGCCGGAGGATTACTTGAACACACCACCCACCACGCGGTGGATTACTTGAACGTCGACACGGATGCAGGCCGACGCGACCTGAGTGAAGATCCACGAGTTGGGGCACATTCCTGAGCGGACCTCGGTGGCCTACGCCTCGTTTTGGGAGGCACCAGGAACCGGCAGCCGATCGGGCGGGATCAGACGTTGCGACGGGTCGGACTCGGAAGGCACCAGGGTTCAGACCACTGCTTGCGTCGGCAATCCACGCAACGCAGGCGCAGACTCCTCAGCGACGAGCTCAGCAATGTGCTGGCCCGCTTGCTCAACGCGGCGATGGTGGCTTCCTCCACATCGCGAGCGTAGAGAGGAACGTCGCCCGTGGGAACGCGGATGAACTCGAGGTTCTCGACCATGTGGGCGATCGCGGGGTGCACGGCGATCGTGGAGAGGTGCCGCAATCTGGGACCGTGATCGGTGATGAGACGCTGGATGGCCGCGGCGACGAGCACTCCACCGACGCCGAGTCCGCGACAGTGCGGTTCGGTGACGACGATGTCGATACGCCCTCCGACCGTGTCCGGTTTGAGGCGTAGGTCGACCAAGCCGACGCTGACCGCTCCGACCAGCGTTCCGCACGCTGTAAGACCCAACACCTGTACCGACGAGTCGCCCCGAGCCAGCTGGGCTTCGTACTGGGACCTCACGCCGCCCTTGGCAGCGTCGGACGAGGTCCGGTGGCGGACCATGCGCAGGAACGTCTCCGCATCGACATCGACGAACTCGAGGGCTGCTTGTCGCAGAACGGCCTGCATACTGGGGAAATCGGCGGCTGGCGAGAAAGGATAAGCACAGCTGCGATCCGCCCGAGCGACCATGAGCCGCGCGACTACGCGGGTAGGTCGAGCTGTCTCGTGTTCTCGAGGAGCCGGAAAAACTTGCGCGATTCGCTCAAGTCGAGAGCCCAACTGCCCGATGTCATCACGAATCGCAAATCACGGATCGGATCGGGGTTGCCGATCCTGGGCTCAGGGGAACCGACCATGGCCGAGCGGGCACGCCAATACTGCACGTTTCTCTTGGATGAGCACTACTTCGGAGTCGACGTGCTTCGGGTCCAGGAGGTCATCCGCTATCAGCAGATGACGCACGTCCCGCTGGCCCCGGCAGTGGTGGAGGGCCTCATCAACCTGCGCGGCCAGATCGTCACAGCGCTGGATCTCCGTCGCCGACTCGAACTGTCCGAGCGCCCAGACGACCAGTTACCGATGAACGTCGTCGTACGTACCGACGACGGGCCCGTGAGCTTTCTGGTCGATGAGATCGGCGACGTCGTCGAGGTCGGTGACGAGATCTTCGAGCGACGGCTCGACACCATCCGGGGTGTTCCCGGTGAATTGATCGAGGGCATCTACAAGCTCGAGGACCGGCTGCTTCTGATCCTCGACGCCGACAAGGCCGCCGAGGTAAGCCGCGCCGACTAGCCGAGCAACGGTGATCGGCACTGAACCCCACGGATCCCCCGGTTCAGTTCCCTTGGTGGAACGACGCACGGCACCGAGCACGCCCTCGACCCGCAGCTCCCGCAGTTCCTCTTTCGCGGATCGTCCTGTTTCGCGGATCGTCCTCTTTCGCGGATCATGAATGACCTCTTTTCGCACAATGCTCTCAAGGTTCGCGGCGATCGTCCGATAACCGACGAGATATCCCTCTTGGACCCCCCGTCCAACTGTCCGAACTACTGACCAGAGGTGGTGTTGCATGGCCGAGCATCGCTCCGCTGTCGTGGCGAAAGCCCCCCCCGCTCCCGAGACCGGGCCCCCGAGCCTGTATGAGCGTCTCGGCGGCAAGAACTCGATCGTTGCCGCGGTCGATGCGCTCTACGAGCGCCTGCTCGGCGACCCGGAGCTGGTCGGGTTCTTCGATGATGTGAACGTGACCCGCCTGAAGAACCGGCAGGTCCAGTTCCTCTCGACGGCGTTGGGCGGGCCGGCGATCTACAAGGGTCCCAGCATGTCCGCGGCCCACGCCCACCTGGCGATCCACCAGCAGGACTTCGACCGGGTCGCCGGGCATCTCGTCGAGGTCCTGGTGTCGCTCGGCGTCTCGACCGATCTCATCGACGAGGTCGTCAGCGTCGTGGCGCCGCTGTCGGCCGACATCGTCTCGCACGACGGCAACCCCACCCCGAGCAATGAAGCGAACACGGCGAGCACGACAAGCAGCGGCGATCGGGCCGCGGAAACGGAGCAGTCCATGGCCCTCAACGGTGCAAGCGCGGTACTCGAGAACTCACAGGACGTCGACTTTGCGCATCAGCTGCTCGAGAACGCGCCGATCAACGTCATGTTCGCCGACAAGGATCTCATCCTGCGGTACATGAACCCTGCATCGGTGAAGACGTTGAAGACGCTGGAGGCCTTCCTGCCGGTCAAGGTCGACGACCTGATCGGCCAGTCGATCGACATCTTCCACAAGGACCCGAGCTATCAGCGGGGGCTCCTCGCTGACCCGAAGGCGCACCTTCCCCGCCAGGCGAACATCCAGGTCGGGCCGGAGACGCTCGACCTGCTGGTCTCGCCGATCCTCGACACCTCAGGCGACTACATCGGCGCGATGGCCTCGTGGTCGGTGGTCACCGAGCAGCTTCGTGCCAAGGATCAGGCTGAAGCGCAGATGAAGGACATGGCGGAGAACTTGGCAGCGTCGTTCAAGGTCAGCGGGGCGCTGGCGGCTGCCGAGTCGGCCGAGCAGGCTGTGCAGGACGCGCTCGATGCGGTCCGCAACGAGTTCGGGTGGGTGTACAGCTCGTACTGGGCGATCGACCCGACGGCCAACGTGCTGCGCTTCGCGGCCGAGTCGGGTGATGCCGGTGAGGAGTTCCGTCGGGTGACACAGGAGGCGTCGTTCGCCGAGGGTGTGGGGCTGTCGGGCCGGGCGTGGAGGACCCGCGACCTGTTCTTCGCCAAGGACATCGGCGACATGACCGATTGTTGCCGGGCCCCGATCGCCAAGCGAGTGGGTGTGAAGTCGGGTGTGTGCGTCCCGATCATGGTGGGCGGCGCCGTGGCGGGGACGTTGGACTGGTTCGCCACCGAGATCCTCGACCCGTCGGAGGGGCGCTTCGACACGCTCCGGGGAGTAGGTCGGGGCCTCGGGGAGGCGATCGGTCGTCTGCAGGCCGCCGAGGCCGACCGTATCCGCACCGAGGAGATGACCCGGATCGCGGCCGAGACGGCCGAGATCGCGCAGAGTCTCGCCGGTGCCGCCGAGGAGCTCACAGCCACCGCCACCACGCTCAGCGCTGGCGCCGAGGAGACCGCAACCCAGGCGACGGTCGTGTCGGCATCGTCGGATCAGGTGACCGAGAACGTCCAGACCGTGGCGAGCGCGGCCGAGGAGATGACCGCGAGCATCGGTGAGATCGCCAACAACGCCTCACGGGCGGCCCAGGTGACGGGCTCGGCGGTGGTCACGGCCAGCGAGGCGAACGAGATGATCGGCAAGCTCGGCGAGAGCAGCGTGGAGATCGGCAAGGTCATCAAGGTGATCACCCTGATCGCCCAGCAGACCAACCTCCTCGCCCTCAACGCCACGATCGAGGCCGCTCGGGCCGGCGAGGCCGGCAAGGGATTCGCCGTGGTCGCCAACGAGGTCAAGGAGCTGGCCAAGGAAACCGCCAGGGCGACCGAGGACATCGGCCAGAAGATCGAGGCCATCCAGGTCGACACGCAGCACGCCGTATCGGCCATCGGGACGATCTCGCAGGTGATCGGCGAGATCAACGACATCTCCGCCACCATCGCAACGGCGGTGGAGGAGCAGTCGGCCACGACGGCCGAGATGAGTCGCTCGGTCCAGGAGGCCGCGACTGGCGTCGCCAGCATCACCGAGAACATCGGAGGGGTCGCCGAGAGCGCGAACCAGACGACGCAGGGTGCCTCCGAGGTGCAAGGTGCCAGCGTGGAGCTCTCCCGGCTGGCCGCCCAGCTCCTGGCTCTGTCCACCTCGAAGAGCTGATCTCGCCGTGCCGGACCCGTGGAGTCGCGGTCACCTGCTCAGGTGCCTGCGGCTCCACGGGTAGCGGAACCACAACAACTTCCGTCGAGCGGGGATGTGATGAGCGACTTGGTAGTCGATGAGCTGGTTCAGGAGTTCCTCGTCGAGAGCTACGAGAATCTCGACAACCTGGACCGGCAGTTCATCGTCCTGGAAACCGAACCCAACGAGGAGATCATCGCCTCGATCTTCCGCACCGTGCACACGCTCAAGGGGAGCTCGGGGTTTCTCGGCCTCAACCGCCTCGAGGCGCTGACGCACGTGGGAGAGAATCTCCTCTCACGCCTGCGGGACAAGAAGCTCGAGCTCACCGAGGAGATCACGTCCGCGCTCCTCGCCATGGTCGACGCGGTGCGCGTGATGCTCGGCCACCTCGAGACCGTTGGGAACGACGGCACCGACGACCACGCCGAGATGATCGCCGGGCTCGCTCGCCTCGCCGGCGAAGGCGACGGTGCAACGCATGCCGACCCCGCAGGCTCGGCACCGACCGGCGACACCGGTGGCAACGCTGCCTCTGACGATGTCCGTGACGGTGACGAGGGGGGGGCCCCGGTGCCGACCGGCGACACCCACGAGGCCGCCGGGGTGGGTCCGGCGGGCCCGGCTCCGACCGCCGCCGGCGGCGACGAGGCGGCCGTCGCATCCGTTGCATCCGGAGCCCCGACCAGCGGCGCTGGTAGCGCCGCCGACACGACCATCCGGGTCGACGTCGGGTTGCTCGACAAGCTGATGAACCTCGTTGGCGAGCTGGTGCTGGCCCGCAACCAGATCCTCCAGGTCTCGGCGGTCGTCGCCGAGGCCTCGTTCCTGGGGACGTCGCAGCGACTCAACCACATCACGACCGAGCTCCAGGAAGGCGTGATGAAGACCCGGATGCAGCCGATCGGCAACATCTGGAACAAGTTCCCCCGGATCGTGCGCGACCTCGCCGGTACCTGCCACAAGCACGTGCGCGTCGAGATGGAAGGCGCCGAGACCGAGCTCGACAAGACGATCATCGAGGCCGTCAAGGACCCGCTCACCCATCTGGTGCGCAATGCCGTCGATCACGGAGTCGAGCTGCCCGAGGTGAGGGAGGCCTGCGGCAAGCCCGCGGAGGGCCGGCTCCACCTCCGTGCGTACCACGAAGGTGGTCAGGTCAACATCGAGATCAGCGACGACGGCGGCGGTATCGACGTCGCCCGGATCAGGGAGAAGGCGCTGAGCCGCGGCACCGTGACCCCGGATCAGGTCACTCGGATGAGCGACCGCGAGATCCTCGACCTGATCTTCCTTCCCGGGTTCTCGACCGCTGAGACGGTCTCGAACCTCTCCGGACGAGGCGTGGGCATGGACGTCGTCCGGACGAACATCGAGAAGATCGGCGGGTCGATCGACATCAACACGACGCTCGGCCAGGGCACGACCTTCCGGATCAAGATCCCGCTCACGTTGGCCATCATCCCGGCTCTGATGGTGAAGACGGCAGGTGACTCCTACGCCATCCCCCAGGTGAACCTGCTCGAGCTGGTGCGTATCGAGGAGGGCCATGCGGCTGCCAGCATCAGTGAGATCCACGGCGCGCTCGTCTACCGCTTGCGGGGCGAGCTCCTCCCGCTCCTCTACCTCCAACAGGAGCTGCAGGTCGCTCCCGCGGACGAGGTCGCGGCGGGGCAGGGCGACGTGTCCGACACGGCCGTCTCGCACCACGACGGCGCATTGAACATCGTCATTCTCCAGGCTGACAACCGGGCCTTCGGTCTCGTGGTCGACGATATCCTCGACACCGAGGAGATCGTGGTCAAGCCACTCGGCAAGCTGCTCAAGCACATCTCGAGCTTCGCCGGAGCAACCATCATGGGCGACGGCCGGGTGGGGCTGATCCTCGACGTGCTCGGGGTTGCCGGTAACGCCGGCCTCGGCACCAGTCGTGAACCCAAGAACGGCTCGGGGGCGGTGCGCCAGGAGTCCGAGGCGAACCGCGGCCAGCGGCTGCTCCTCGTCGGCACCGGAACGGGCGAGTCGGAGCGCATCGCCGCGATGCCGTTGTCGAGCGTGAACCGCCTCGAGGAGATCCCGCTCTCGTCCATGGAGCAGAGCGGCAATCAGAAGGTCGTGCAGTACCGCGAAACGATCATGCCGATCGTCTGGCTCGCCGACCTGTTCCCGAACGCCGCCACCAGCGAGTCCGAGACCGCCGCCGTGGTGGTCCTGTCGATCGACGGCCATACGATCGGCGTGGCGGTGGACCGCATCATCGATGTCATCGAAGAACGCATCGTCGTCCAGCAGGTGTCGAACACTGCCGGGATCACCGGTTCGGCCGTGGTCCAGGGGCGGGTCACCGAGATCCTCGACCTCACAGCAGTGCTGTCGGCTCTGGCGCCGTCGCTCCTCGCCAACCTCTCACGCGACAAAGCGTCCATCGGGTCCTGATCGCCGGTGAAGAATCGACAGCTGCACCTCGCGGTTGTGGGTGCGAACGTGAGGACCGCATCGCTCGCGCACCTCGAGCAACTGGCGACGAGCGGGTTCGGTTCGATGGCGACCCTGGGCCACGTGCGCAGCCGCCGGGCCGATCTCGAGGTGGCGCTGCTGTCCACGTGCAACCGCACCGAGTGGTACCTCGCCAGCGAGGATGACCCCGTCGAGGCGTTTCGCGACGTGTTGGCCGATGGAGTCGTCACCGATCCCTCCGATGCCGGGTGGACCTTCGAGGCCCGAGACGGCGAGGCAGCCCGCCACATCTTTCGGGTGTCATGTGGGCTCGAGTCGTCGGTCTTCGGAGACGCGCAGATCGTGTCGCAGCTCGGCTTGGCCCTGACCAGCGCTGCGAGCGCCGGCACCGCCAGGGTCGGCATCAACGATGTGTTCACCCGCGCCATCCGGCTGGGACGTGACGCACGTCGTCAGTTTGGCCTCGACAAGATCGCCACCAGCGCCGGCGATGCTGCGGCTCGCATGGTGCTCGACCGTTGGTCGAGCGCCGGGACTGGTTCCGGATCTGTTCTCGTGATCGGGACCGGCGCGATGGCAAAGCGTGTCGTGGCCGCGACCCTGCGCCGGCCGGGTGTTCACGTCTCGATCGTCGGCCGCCGTTACCAGGCGACCGAATCGGTGGCCCGCCGGTGGTGCGCCGAGCCGCACGAGTGGGACGAGCTCGCGGGCCTCATGGGCCGCGTCGACACGGTCGTCGCTGCCACGTCCGCACCGCACATGGTGGTCACCCGCGAGCTCGTCGAGGCGACAGGTCCGCGTGAGGTGGGCTCCTTGCTCCTGGTCGACCTTGGTCTACCGAGGAACATCGATCCGGACGCCGGCCGCCTGCCCGGCGTCGAGCTCGTGGACCTGATCGGGATCGGCGCGGGTGTGGAGTCCGCGCTCGGCCGGGTGGAAGACCACCGCCGGCAGTTGGAGCAACTCGTCGACGATGCGACTCGGGAATGGGCCCAGACCTCGGCCTCCGCTGGGATCGAAGCCATCATCAGCGACCTGTACCGTCAGATCCCCGAGTTCGTCGAGCGGGTCACGGCGCGGGTCAACGACCCCGCCGCCTGCGAGGAGCAGCACCGACGAGCGTTGGCGACCGAGGTCAAGCGACTGCTCGACGGACCCGTCCGTCGGCTGCGCGGGGAGTCGGTTCGGACCGGCAACCATCTCCGCTGATCCCTATACGGGCCATGAGGAGCTAACAACGACACAGCGGCAGCAGCAGCACACGTACGCGGCGATTCTGGGCCAGTCTGTCAAGGTTGGTCTCAGGGCCACCGATACTTGGGACATTGGACCCGGTGCGCGGAGTGCGCACATTCTGAGCGGACCCCACTCATGATGATCGACTATGTCGACGCTCCGCTGGCCGTCGGCGATGCCGTCGTCTTGTGCTACAGCCCGAATCTCTGGCGTTCGATCAGATCCCGAGGCGTCGTCTCCGTGGTCAACGAGTCGGCGTTTGGCGTACGAATCGGCGCGAGCGACCGCCTACTGCGAACCCGCCGCGAGCGCAATGTCGTCGTCACTCGGGAGTCGGACCTGGGCGTCGACTCCTTCCGAACCCTGATCGAGCAGACGGTTGAACTCGATGGCGATGGTCTCGTGGTGTGCACCCTGCCGCGAATCGTCGACCGGATCGAACAGCGCAACAACCGTCGCCTTCAAGTCGCGTATCTCTTGAACGTCGTGGCCGGAACAGGCACCGATCGTCTGGGCATCGAGACGAGGACCACGGATATCGGCCTCGGGGGTTTGTCATTTCGAGCTGACCGTTCCCTGAGCATCGGCGATGCCCTCGTGCTGAGGATCGGTCTCCCTGATGGGTCGGCCTTCGCAGATGCGGTGGTGGCAGGAATCGAGCCCCCCATGTTTGGTGGTGAAACCACCTATCTGGTCCGCTGTCGGTTCATCTCGATCGAACCGTCCGTCAGATCGCGGATCGAACAGTCCATCAAGCAGTACAAGACTCCTCGCCAGGCCAGCCCGTGGCGCTTCGTCGGACGCTCGTCAAGCTCTTAGTTCGTTATGAGCACGACGGTCGCTGAAACTGGACTGAACCTCGCGAGGTACTTCGATAGCGGGGCGCATTGGGGTGATTTCGGGGGCTGGTTCTTGAGTTGGCGGAGTGCCGGTCCGTCTCGGGATGATCCACCCGACAACGTCGGAGCTCGTCTGGGGAGCTCACCGTCCCGGGCCTGAGCTCGGGCACCTACCTGGTCGCCGTGGACGGTGTCACGAGGACCGAGTCGCCGACCGAGCCCGAGCCCAAGCCCGGCGACGAGGGCTCGGCGGCGCAGCACCCCATCGCCCTGGGAGCTCTGTGCTTGGTGCTCTGCGCCCTGGTCCTCCTCCGAAGCGGTGACCGCAGGAGCCTGCGGCGGCGCCTGACGCCGAGCCCCGCCGGCTGAGGAGGGGCCGGGCCCCCGCCGCCCGCCTTGCGAGAGCCCGGTCGCACCGACTCAGATGCACTGTCCGACACCGCACCCGACCAGTGAGCGACCGGCACCTCGAGGAAGCCCGATGACCAGAGGTCCCCAGCAGTTCGGCGTGTTCATCGCGCCCTTCCATTCCGATCGCCAGCATCCGTCATTGCAGCTGCGTCAGGACATCGAGCTGATCGCGCACCTCGACCGGCTGGGCTACGACGAGGCCTGGATCGGCGAGCACCACAGTGGGGCCTTCGAGATCATCGCCTCGCCCGAGGTGTTCATCGCTGCCGCGGCCGAGCACACGAGCCGCATCCGCTTCGGGACGGGCGTCAGCTCGCTGCCGTACCACCATCCGCTGCTGCTGGCCGATCGCATCATCCAGCTCGACCACCAGACCCAGGGCCGGATGATGCTCGGCGTCGGCCCCGGCCAGCTCCCCGCCGACGCCTTCATGATGGGCATCGACCCCCGGGACCAGCGGCGCATGATGCACGAGGCCCTCGATGCGATCGTCCCGCTGATGCGGGGCGAGGTGGTGAGTGCCAAGACCGACTGGTTCGTGCTCGACGAAGCCCGCTGCCAGCTTCTGCCCTATGACCCGCGGCGCGGAATAGACGTGGCCGTGGCGTCGACGTTCTCACCGACGGGTTCGGTCGCTGCGGGCCGGCATGGCGCCGGACTCCTGTCGGTCGCGGCGAGCACCGCCCAGGGTTTCGCCACCCTGGCCGCCAACTGGGCCATCTACGAGAAGGCCGCGATCGAGCATGGTCACGTGCCCGATCGGGCCGACTGGCGGGTGGTCGTCCCCATGCACATCGCCGAGACGCGCGAGCAGGCCGATGCCGAGGCGGCGCACGGGATCCTCGACCTGGCCCGTTACATGGGCGGCCTCGGCGGCAGGGGCATGCCGCCGTGGGCGTCGTCGGCCCAGGCGGCGATCGACCAGTGGCGAGGCGACGGCTTCCACGTGCTGGGCGTGGCCACGATCGGCACGCCCGACGACATCATCGCCACCATCGACCGTCTCGTCGACGAGAGCGGCGGCTTCGGCACGCTCTTGTTCCTCACCCACACCGCAGCCACCCCCGAGGCGACCCGGCGCAGCTACGAGCTCTTCGCCCGTCACGTGATGCCCTACTACAGCGGAGCCAACGTGAACCGCCAGGCCAGCCTGGCCTGGGCCGGGTCGAACAGCACCCGGTTCATCGGCGCCATGCAGGAAGCCATCGGCAACGCCATCACCGAGTACCACCAGCCGGACGCGACCCAGGAGCCCTCCGATGCCGATGCCTGATTGCATCGTCGAACGTGACGGGCACGTGATGACCGTCACGCTGAACCGTCCCGAGCGCAAGAACGCCCAGACGCTGGCCATGTACATCATCATGGCCGACGCCTGGATGGAGGCCAGCCGCGACGACTCGGTCAGGGCGATCATCCTCACCGGGGCCGGCGGGAACTTCTCGTCGGGCGCCGATCTCCGGGCGATGGCGGGCGATGCCGGCGAGTCGAGCGGGGTCGACGTGCCGGCCCGACTGGCCGCCGACCCCGACCTCATCTACAAGGGACTGCTCAAGAGCTACCGGCCCACCAAGCCGGTGATCGCCGCCGTCGAGGGGGTCGCCATCGCCGGCGGCACCGAGATCCTCCAGGGCACCGACATCAGGGTGGCCGGCGAGTCGGCTCGCTTCGGCGTCTCGGAAGCCCGCTGGTCGCTGTACCCGATGGGCGGCTCGGCGGTGCGCCTGGCCCGCCAGATCCCCTACACCGAGGCGGCCGACATCCTCCTCACCGGCAAGCACATCACCGCGGCCGAGGCCAAGTCGCTGGGGCTGATCGGTCACGTCGTGCCCGACGGTCAGGCGCTGGCCAAGGCCCGCGAGATCGCCGAGGTCATCGCCGGCAACGGGCCCCTGGCCGTGGAGGCCATCCTCAAGACGCTGCACGAGACCCAGGGCATGACCGAGCCCGAGGCCTTCGCCTACGAGCAGGACTACGGATCGGCGATCTTCCGCACCGACGACGCCAAGGAGGGTCCCCTGGCCTTCGCCGAGAAGCGGGTCCCGAGGTTCCAGCGCCGGTAGGACACCGGCTCCCGGGCATGGCCGAACTCGGCTCTCGCGAGCGGCAGGTGACCCCCGACGACGATGGCCTCACGATACTGCCGGGCTCACGAGAAGCGGTCGCCCCGGCCGAATCGCTCACGGTTCGACAGGTGGGCCGGTGGATCGAACGGGGGATTGGGCAGACGGGTGATGCCGCGCTCGTCGAGTGTCCGGTGGTACAGGTCAGGATCGACGGGCACCGGCATCGGATCGCCGGCCCAGTGCTCGAACAGCGTGCACCCGTCGGCCCCGGCGATGAGCGGCCCGAACACCGCGCCCTGCTCGAGCACGATGAGCGTGCCCGTGGGGCAGGGCCGGCCGCCGATCTCCAGGTCGCCTTCCAGTACGAACACCACGTGATCGCTCGCATGCGCGTGCCGTTCGAGTACCAGTCCCGGGTCGTAGCGGGTGATGTTCACCAGGCGCCGGTCGGTCCATTCGAGGAACTTGTTGTACGCCGACACCCGCCGGCCCCCGGGATGCTCCTGCGCGACGACCTCGGTGAAGGCCACGTCGTCGGCGTGGACGAAGGCCAGGCGCGGGACCGGCGTCGGCACGGTGCTGTCATCGGGCGGGTTCATCGGCGCAGCTTGACGGCGATCCGTCCGCCAGGCAACCAGGCCGGTCGATAGCCTGGGCGACCTACCCGTGAGTAACCCGGAGGTTCCGATGGCTTCGATGTCCGAGACGACCGACGCCGCGTCGGTGGGCGAGGAGCTGGCCGCCTGGCTGCACACGCACTGGGATCCCGAGCTGACCGTGGCCGGCTGGTGGGAGCTGCTCGCGGGATCGGGCTGGGCCGTGCCCACATGGCCGTCCGCATGGCACGGTCGGGGCCTGACCCGTGACCTCATGGCGGTCGTGGTCCACGAATTCGAGGCTGCGAACGTGCTCGGACCGCCCGGTGGCCTCGGGATGCTGCTCGCCGGGCCCACGATCATCGTCCACGGCACCGACGAGCAGAAGCAGCGCTACCTGTGGCCGATCGTCACCGGCGCCGAGGCGTGGTGCCAGCTCTTCAGCGAGCCCGGCGCCGGCTCCGACCTGGCCGGCCTGCAGACCAAGGGCGTTCGTGACGGCGACGAGTGGATCTTCAACGGGCAGAAGGTCTGGACCTCGGGTGGCCACCAGGCCGACCAGGGGATGCTGCTCGCTCGCACCAACGTGGAGGTGCCCAAGCACGCGGGGATCTCGTACTTCGCGCTTCCGATGCATCAGCCCGACGCCATCGACGTCCGACCCCTGCGTGAGATGACGGGCCGGGCCCTGTTCAACGAGGTGTTCCTCATCGACGCCCGCAGCCACGCCGACACGCTGATCGGCGGGCTCGACAACGGCTGGGCTGTCGCCAACACCACGCTCAACTTCGAGCGAGCCGGCCTCGGCGCTGGAGGCCACAATGCGGCCGGTCTGGCCGCACCGGGCACGATCGTCGGCGATCTGTCCCGGCGGGCCGGCGACTTCGTCCGCACCGGTCGACGGGGTACGACGGCGGGTGGGGGCACGGCGCTGTCGAGCACCGCGCTCGTGGCCCTGGCGCGCGAGCGCGGCGTGTGGAGCGACCCCACCATCCGCCAAGACCTGATGCGTCTGCGAACCCTCGAGCAGATCGGCCGCTTCGGGAACCTGCGGGCCAAGGCAGCGGCCCAGGCCGGTCGACGGCTGACGGGTGGCGAGCCCAACATGGCCAAGCTGGCGATGAGCCGTATCGTCAGGCTCGGCCGTGATCTCGTGGTGCGCATCCTCGGCCCCGACGCCCTCCTGGCCGGTTCCGACGCCCCGAACCGAGGCGCGTACAACGAGGTGGTGCTGTTCAGCCCGGCCCCGTCGATCTACGGCGGTTCCGACGAGGTGCAGCGCAACGTGCTCGGTGAGCGCACCCTTGGGCTGCCCTCAGAACCCCGCCCAGACAAGGGCGTCCCCTTCAAGGACCTCCTGATCGGCACCCAG
>VFJJ01000009.1 GCA_009886115.1 Actinomycetota bacterium | reverse complement strand
CGACTGGATCGCCAACCCCGACCCGCACATCGGTCACCACCGGCACCGTCTCACCCGACAACGACGGCGCACCCACATCCACCGCACCCGCTGCGATCACGTCGCCACGAAAGACGACTGCGTCGGTCAACACGCGGCGCTCCACCGGAGCGGTGATCACCGACGGGACCGGAGGGGCCGCATCGGCGGCCGCCTGTGCCGGCGACCTGACCCGCTGCCCCGCCTCGTACGCGGCGACCGGGACACCAACGAGAACGAGCGCCGCCATCAACCACCCGACCCGACGCCGCCATGAGCCACTCACCATCACGACCCGTCCCCAGCCCTTTTTTTCGCTGACAAGAGCGCTGTCGCCAGCTGCTTGCGAGCACGCGACAGTCGCTGCCTGACGGCGGCGTCGCTCACCGACAGCTCCGCGGCCAGCTCGGCCGTCGACATTCCTGACGACCACAACCGGAGCAGCGTCTGATCAGCCGCCCGCAACATGCTGAGCGGATCGCCAAGGTCTGGACTCCGCCGCGCGAAGTCCCCTACCTGTAAGAGCAATTCGTGGGCCGAATTTGTGACACGTGCTCTTCAGAATTCGGTTAAATCTGGCCCGGAACCTGGATGAAACGCTCAAACCGGGCACACTAATCGGGCGCTGCGCCAGTCAGTCGTTGATCGGATCGCTCTGCCCGACCAGACGCCGACAAGCACCCGGGGGGCGGGTGGCGTATGCGGAGCCGGAGGCGCTTGCCAATCCCTTTGCCAATCCACTGGGCGACACCAGGCGGACGAGACGACACCAGACGGAAGGTCACGCCTACGCTGAACTGCGCAAACACCCGCAGCGTAATGTGGCATTACGCCAGTGCTCACCCTCTCAAGGTGAAAACACGGGTTCGAATCCCGTACGGGCTGCTCAGGTAGTGCCAGTTCAAGGGCGGTCTCCCAATGGGAGGCCGCCCTTCTTGTTACCCACGATCCGGGAGTGGGGCTCGACGGCAAGCCTGCCCGCCAGACGGTGCGGGGCTTGACGCGCCGACGCTCCCGTCATTGGTGACGTGCCTCGGCTCAGCGTGTTCTACGGGATGGCGGACTCGGCGTATCACGGGGCCGCACTCGACGGACTGGACGGACGGAAGCCGCAGATCAGTGCGCGCCAGGCGGACGGGAGCCCGCACGTTGCTCCCGTGTGGGTTGACCTCGACGGTGACGAGATCGTCTTCATGACGTCGGCCGACACGATCAAGGGCCGCGCCATCGTGCGCGACGGCCGGGTCAGCTTGTGCTGGGACGACGAGCGCCCGCCGTTCTCGTTCGTGACCGTGGCCGGTACCGTCACCGTGTCGACCGATCCGGTTGATCTGCTCGCATGGGCAACCCGTATCGGCGGCCGGTACATGGGCGCTGAGCAGGCCGAGACCTACGGTCGGAGGAACGGCGTCGCCCCCGAGATGGTCGTCCGTGTTCACCCGACACGGATCGTGGCGAAGGCCGACATCGCCGACTGATCGGCGGCGCCGGCGGAGGCCGGCCTGCGCGGGCGTCGTGCTCAGGCGAGGTCGGCGAGGAAGGGGCTGATGGCGTCGAGGAAGCCGGGGGTGTTGCCGGAGTGGACGTTGTGGCCGCAGTCGGGCACGGTCACCAGCTGGCCCTTGGGGAGGGAGCCGGCGAAACGCTGGGCTGCCTCGGGGGTGAGGATGTTCGACTCGGCACCGCGGACGACCAACACGGGGCACGGCAACGAAGCAACGCTGTCGAGCGTGAGATCCACGTGGCGGCCGGGGATGCGGCGATGGTCGACCTTGCTCACGTACTTCCCGTCGATCCGCCGCAGCATGTTGTACTTGACCGTTCGGGCGATGTGGGCCCGGGAGCGGAACGGGTCGTACGTGGCGACGTTGTCGAGGAACACGTCGAGATCGTCGAACTCCACGTTGTGGGTCACGAAGTTCGAGATCTTCTCGATGCCCTCGGGGGACAGCTCGGGGCCCACGTCGACGATCACCAGTCCCCGGGCGATCTCGGGATGCTGCGACGCCAAGGTGAGCGTGACCCGTCCGCCCATCGAATGGCCGAAGATGATCGGCTTGTCGAGCCGCTGATCGGCGATGAACGCCAAGGCGTCGGCGGCCATGGCCTCAACCGAGTAGTCGAGCTCGCGGTTCCACTCGGAGTCGCCGTGGCCCCGTTGGTCGAGCGCGAACACGTGGTAGCGGTCGGACAGGTGCAGGCTCACGAGGTCCCACGAGTGCGCCGACTGGTTCCCGCCGTGCAGCAGCAACACCTGTGGCCGTGCGGGCTCACCCCATTCCGAGAAGTGGAAGCGCTGGCTGCGAACCACGGTGTGGCGAGACACGTAGCGCACGCCGGGCGGGTGAGGGATCCCGAGATCGGCTGCGCTCTCCAGCAGGCTGGTGAACTCGGGGGAGGCCGTCATGTCGAGGGGCGAGAGATCATCGGCGAACTCGTTCAGGTACACGGGGCCGGAGCCTACGCGACATCGCCCCCGGGGTTCCGTGTGCAGAAAACGTCGCCAGGCGACGTTTTCTGCACACATTTGGGGAAGGGGTGGGGACTCACGACCAATCGTCGAGCGCATCGAGGATGCGCTTCTCGCTGACGGGGCGGGGGACCTTGAGCGATTGGGCGAACAGACTCACCCGGAGGTCCTCGATCATCCAGCCGATGGCTGCGATCTCGTCGGGTACCGGGCCTGGGGCGAACGCCCGTACCAATGCCTGGTGGCGGGCCGACAGCTCGGTGATGGTGTCCATCCGGGAACGGTCGCGGCGGGGATCGTCGGCCAGCTTGTCGAGGCGCCGGTCGATCGCCTGCACGTAGCGCTCGACGTCGGCCAGGCGGGCCGCACCGGTGGCCGTCACGAAGCCGGGGGCGACGAGCCGGGCGAGCTGCGCCGCCATGTCGTCAACCGCAGGAGCCAAGGGGGGACTGGTGATCCTGCTCAGACGAGCCTGCGCCGCAGCCGCGGCTTCGAGCTCCCGGGCGGCGACGACCACGAGATCGATGGCGCGATCGGCGACCCCGTCGCGGACCGCAACGCGCAGAGCGTCGAAGCCGCGCTCGTCCCACGCGGGCCCGCCGTGCTCGGCGACGATCTGGTCGACGCCCGCCGCGACACAGTCGTCGACGAGGGCGTCGACCGTCCCGTAGCCGGTGCGAGCCAGCGCCAAGCGGCCTTCGTTCGACAGCATCCGACCGAGGATCGCCTTCAACGACACGACCGAGCGCAGCAGCAGCGCTCGTGTCCCGGCCCGCATCTCGAGTTCCTGCTCGAAGCGACTGGCCAGCACTCGAACGGCGATCCGGTCGCCCTCGACCTTCAGCGCGGGATAGGCCTCGACCTTCTGGCCCTGACGTACCACGGCGATCTCGCGGGGGAGCGAACCCAGATCCCACGTCGTCACGGCGTCGCGCTCGAACTTCCCGGCTGCCGCGCGCACCTCCGCCAGCGCAGCTGCTCGCACCGTGGCGCCGAAGCGCTCCTGGAGCGCGTCGAGATCGGTGCCGACCGCGAGGCACCGGCCGTCGACGTCGAACACGGCGATCTTCATGCGCAGGTGCTCGGGCAGACGTTCAGGGTCGAAATCGGCAGGCGTGACCGGGATCCCGATCGAGCGGCCCAGCGCACGTGCCAGCACGCTGAGCAGGGGGCCGTCGGACGGGATCGCACGGGCACAAAAGGCCGCGGCGTGCGGGGCAACGGGAGCCAGGTGGCGGCGGATGTCCTTGGGCAGGGTCTTGATCAGCGCGCTCACGAGCTCGAGGCGCCACCCGGGCACCTGCCACTCGAAACGCGCCATCCCTACCTTGGGCAGAGCCAGCAATGGAACGTGGACGGTCGCCCCGTCGTCGGGCGCGCCGGCGTCCCATGCGTAGGTGAGGAGGAGCGCCTCGCCCGGGGTCGCGGCCTCCCCGGCCTCGCTGGCCTCGCCGGCCTCCCCGGCGCTCGACGGCCTCGCCGACCCCGCCTCGACGGCCTCGGCGGGGAGAGGCCAGGTGTCGGGCAGGGCCTCGCCGTCGACCCAGCGGGCATCGGGACGCAGCAGCACCGCGTGCGTGAGATCGAGCAGCGCAGGTCGGGCTCGGCGCTCCCGCTTCCACCACTGGTCGAAGTCGCGTCCGGTCACGACCTCGGCCGGCACCCGCTGGTCGTAGAACTCGAAGATCGCCTCGTCGTCGACGAGCAGATCGCGCCGCCGGGCCTTGCTCTGCAACGCTTGCACGGCCTCGATGGCCACGCGGTTGTGGTCGCGGAAGGCATGCGGCGACAGCCAGTCGCCGTCCACCAGAGCGTGTCTGAGGAAGATCTCCCGAGCGGCTTCGGGGTCGATCGGGGCGTAGCTCACGCGGCGGCTCGGCACGATGGGGAGCCCGAACAGCGTGACTCGCTCCGAGGCCATCGCCGCGGCGCGCTTGGCGTCCCACACGGGCTCGCTGTAGGTGCGGGCCACGAGGTGGCCGCCCGAGGTCTCTGCCCACTCGGGTTCGATGCGGGCGGCGACCCTTCCCCACAGGCGATTCGTCTCGACGAGCTCGGCGACCATCACCCAGGGTGGCCCCTTGCGCGCCAGCACCGAGCCGGGCGCGATCGCGAAGCGGGCGCCGCGGGCGCCGAGGTACTCGCCCGTTGCCGGGTCGCGCATGCCGATCTGTGACAAGAGCCCGGCCAGCAGAGCCCGGTGGACGGCGTCGGCCCTGTCGGGCGCCATCGGCTCGACGGTGTCGGGGGTCCCTTCGGTGCCGGTGCGGTCGGCGCGTTCGGTGTGGTCGGTTCTCTCGGTCCGGTCGGTTCTCTCGGCGCGTTCGGTCTTGAGGTGGATGCCCATCCCCGAGCACACCTGGCGGAGCTGGCTGTAGAGGTCGTGCCACTCCCGGATGCGGAGGTGGTTCAGGTACTCGGCCTTGCAGCGCTTGCGGAACTGGTTCGACGAGAGCGTCTGCTGGAGCTCGCGCAGGTAGTCCCACAGCCGCAGCAGGCTCAAGAAGTCGGAGCGGGGATCGGCGAAGCGGCGGTGCTGCTCGTCGGCGGCCTGGCGATGCTCGGCCGGGCGCTCCCGAGGATCCTGGATCGAGAGCACCGATGCCAGCACGAGCAGCTCACGAACGCAGCCCTGATGCTCGGCCTCGAGCACCATGCGCCCGAGACGCGGATCGAGCGGTAGCTGGGCCAGCTTGCGTCCCAAGGGCGTGAGGGTTCGCTGGCCGTCGGGGACGACTCGGGTCGAGCTGCCGCTACCGGCCTTCACCGACGGTCGTGGCGGGGCCAGGGCCGCGAGCTCGTCGAGGAGCGCCACGCCGTCTCGGATCGACCGGCTGTCGGGCGGGTCGACGAACGGGAAGCGGGCCACGTCACCCAGCCCGATCGCGGTCATCTGGAGGATGACCGAGGCCAGGTTGGTGCGGAGGATCTCGGGCTCGGTGAACTCGGGCCGGCTGAGGTAGTCGTCCTCGGCGTACAGGCGGATGCAGATGCCGGGGGCGACACGTCCGCACCGGCCGGCGCGCTGGTTGGCCGACGCCTGCGAGATGGCCTCGATCGGGAGGCGTTGCACCTTCAACCGCTTGCTGTACCTGGAGATCCGGGCCGTCCCGGCATCGACGACGTAACGGACGCCGGGGACGGTGAGGGAGGTCTCGGCGACGTTCGTCGCCAACACGATCCGCCGTCCGGGATGCGGCGAGAAGATGCGGTGCTGCTCGTGCGCCGAAAGGCGGGCGTACAGAGGCAGGATCTCGGTGTGGCGCAGGGTCAGGGCCTTGAGGGCATCGGCCGTGTCGTGGATCTCGCGCTCGCCGCTCAGGAACACCAGGACGTCGCCCGGGCCTTCCCCGTCGAGCTCGGCAACGGCGTCGCACACCGCCTGGATCTGGTCGCGCTCGGCGTCGTCGTCTCCCTCGTCGAGGGGCCGGTAGCGCAGCTCGACGGGGTAGCCCCGCCCCGTCACCTCGATGACGGGCGCACCGTCGAAATGCTGCGAGAAGCGTTCGGTGTCGATCGTGGCCGAAGTGATCACCACCGACAGATCGGGCCGCCGGGGCAAGAGCCGCTTGAGATAGCCGAGGAGGAAGTCGACGTTCAGGCTCCGCTCGTGGGCCTCGTCGACGATGATCGTGTCGTAGCGATCGAGCATGCGGTCGCGCTGGATCTCGGCCAGAAGGATGCCGTCGGTCATGACCTTCACCAGCGTCCGCTCACCGACCCGGTCGGTGAAGCGCACCGTGTAACCCACGATGCCGCCGACCTCCGAGCCCAACTCCTCGGCGACGCGCTCGGCCACGGTCCGGGCGGCCAGACGGCGAGGTTGGGTGTGACCGATCAGCCCCCGCACACCGCGGCCGGCAGCGAGGCAGAGCTTGGGGAGCTGGGTGCTCTTGCCCGAGCCGGTCTCGCCGGCCACGATCACCACCCGGTGGTCGCGCAGCGTCTCGATGATCTCGGCGCTGCGGGCGCTGATCGGCAGCTCGGCCGGGAAGCTCAATGAGGGGACGGTCGCCGCCCGCAACGCCACCCGGGCTTCGGCCTCGACCACCGCGGCGGTGATCGCGGTCAGCGACTCGGCGCGCCCCCGGCCGTCGGGGGTGCGGCGGAGCCCATCGAGTCGACCGGCGAGCCGGAACTGGTCGCGCACCATCACGAGCCCCAGCCGGGCTCGGATCTCGTCGATCGTCGGTGATGAGGGAGTGAGCGGGGTATCAGGCATGAGGTGAAGGGCACGGGTGGAAGGGCATGAGGTGCAGGGCACGGGTGGAAGCAGGGGTGGAACCAGGTCGTGGCGCACCGGGCCCGCTACAGCTTGCCAACTGGCCCGCACGATCCCGGACGAGAATCGTGACCGGGTTCGCGGGTCGCCTGGGCCGCCGGGATCGCCCGGGTAGGTTCGTCGCCGTGACGGCGCATCCTGACCCGACGGCGAAGCGGCCCGTGCACCGGGCGACGCCGTTCCGGGCCCTGCGCCAGCGCAACTACCGCCTCTTCTTCGTGGGCCAGGTGCTCTCGGTCATCGGGACGTGGACCCACACCACTGCGGTCGCCTGGATCGTCTTACGTGACACGGGATCATCGACCGATCTCGGCGTGCTGGTGGCCGCCCAGTACCTTCCGCTGCTGCTGCTGGGAACCTGGGCCGGCGCCCTCGCCGACCGGCTCGACAAGCGGCTCCTGATCTCCGTGGCGAACGGAGCCGCGGCGATCATCGCCCTGGCGACGGCGATCGTCGTGGGGGCCGGGCACCGGTCGGTAGCGGTCCTGCTGGTCATGTCGATGCTGCTCGGCGTGGCCTCGGCCTTCGAGACCGCCTCGCGCCAGAGCTTCGCGGCCGAGCTCGTCGAGCCCCACGACATCCCGTCGGCCGTCGGGCTCAACGCCGCGATCATGACGGGCTCGCGGATGGTCGGTTCGGCTCTCGCCGGCGGGCTCATCGTCGCATTTGGCGCCACGGTCTGCCTGTACCTCAATGCCGTGTCGTTCCTGGCCGTCATCGGTGCGTTGCTCATGATGCGCACCAGCGAGCTTCGCCGCCGAACGCCCGTCATCCGGAGCCGGGGGCTGATCCGTGACGGCATCCGCTACGCCCGCTCGGAGCCCGAGGTGCGCTTCCCCTTGGCGGCCATGGCCATCGTGGGCACATTGGCGCTCAACACCGCGGTGACCACGCCGCTGCTGGCTCGCATCACCTTCGGCGCCGGACCGGGCCTGTTCGCCGCGTTCGGAGCCGTCGGTGGGCTCGGAGCGATGTGCGGGTCGCTCTACGCGGCGGGCCGCAGCGAGGCGACCCGAGCCCGAATCGGCCGTTCAGCGCTGGCGTTCGGGGTGCTCACGTTGGCGACGGCCTGCTCGCCGTGGGCCTGGCTGGCCATGCCCGTGCTGGCATCGAGCGCCTGCGCGGCCGCGGTCTACGTGTCGTCGACCAATGCCCGCCTCCAGCAGGTGACAGCCGACGCCTACCGGGGGCGGGTCATGTCGCTCTACGCCGTGCTGTTCCTGGGTTCCACGCCCGTCGGCAGCCTCATCATCGGCGGCCTCTCGGAGCTCACCAGCCCCCGTGTCGGCGTGAGCCTCGGCGGGCTGGCCGCCGTGGCCACCGGGGCCGTGGCCGTCACGGGCACCCGTCGCCACAGTACGCGCCGGGCCTCGGCGCCGGCCGGCAGCCTTCCGTAGGCTGCGCGACCACCGAGCACCTGCGAGTTGTGGGGCCCCTGTACCACCCTCTCCTCACAGACGCTCGAGATGGCCGACCCCGCCCTGCCCGCCCTGCCCGTCCGCACTCCGACCCGTCCGCACTCCGACCCTCCTGCCCGTCCGCACTCCGACCCTGATATCAGGAGCACCAGCATGGCGAGCGCGCCCAACCCCGCGCCCAACCCCGACCCCGACCCGTCGATCCTCGAGCGTCCCGGTCCGTTGTTGGAGGGCCGCATCGCGGTCATCACCGGCGGGGGAGGGGGCATCGGCGCGTCGACGGCTGCTCTGTTCGCACTCCACGGCGCGCACGTGGTCATCGCCGACATCGACGAGACCCTCTCGGCAGCCACGGTCGAACACGTCAGCGCCGACGGAGGAGCGATCACGTCGATCGTCACCGACGTCCGCGACGGCGAGGCGGTGCTGCGCCTGCGCGACCAGGTGCTGGCCGAGCTCGGACGGGTCGACGTGCTGGTGAACAACGTCGGCCATTGGGTCAGGCATCTGGGCGATTTCGTCGACAGCACCCCGGCCCACTGGGACGCGCTCTATCAGGTGAACCTGCTCCACGTGTTCAGCGTCACCCACGCGTTCCTGCCGTCGATGATCGAGCAGGGCTCGGGCTCGATCATCAACGTGTCGTCGGTGGAGGGCCTCCGGGGCTATCCGTCGGATGCGGTGTACGGGGCGTTCAAGGCCGCCGTCGTGCACTTCACGAAATGCCTCGGCGTCCAGGTCGGCCGCCACGGCGTGCGGGTCAACGGGATCGGCCCCGACGTCACCGAGTCGCTCCAGGTCCCGTACTCCAAGTGGGTCCCCGAGGATCAGGCGCACCTGTGGCCCATGTGGGTTCCGGTCGGGCGGATGGGCGTCGCTGCCGACCAGGCCCGGGTGCTGCTCTTCCTGGCGTCCGACCTGTCGGCCTTCGTGACGGGCCACACCATCCCCACCGACGGCGGAACCGGGGCCCATGGCGGCTGGTTCCGCTCCACCTCTCGCCCCGGCCGCACCTGGACCAACCGCCCCGTCGCCCCGTAGTCGTCCGACCAGGGAGACCGTCCGACCAGGGAGACCGTCCGACCAGGGGTGAGTTGTCCGGGGCCTGCGGGGTGCTTCTCACCCCTGCTCAGGAGGGGGGTGGGAGGTCCGGCCCCACCAATGGGGGCGAACGGGAATGAGTTGTGGGGGGAGACACCTGGGATCGAACGGTCCCCGAGCGCTCGTCCAATTCCGGCGAGCAGGGGTCGCGGCATGGCCGCTACGGTCGCACCATGGACGGCGTCCTCATCGGCTGCGAGCGTGATCTCGTGGCCATCGACTCCACGCTCGACGCGGCCCGCTCCGGGCTCGTTGGTCTGGTGCTCGAGGGCGAGGCCGGCATCGGCACGTCGAAGTGCTGGCGTGAGGCGCTGGGCCGGGCATCGAGTCGGGGATACACCGTCCTTTCGCGCGGATGCACGGAGCGTTCAGCGCAGCCGAGGTCGCCAAGGCTGGCGACTGGGCCCGCGAGGCCATTGCCCGTTCGGAGCGGCACGCGCCCACGTCGGAGCGCCTGATGGGCACGTGGGTCGTCGAGGGGGCCATGCGCCGTCGGGACCTCGTCGTCACCTCGGACCCTGATCTGATGGTGATTGCCGGTGCCGTCGAACGCCGTCTCGAGGTCGAGCGACCACAAAACGGCCCGAGTCCCCTGAGCCGTTGCGCCGGGTGCGCCGGGTGCGCCGGGTGCGCCGGGTGCGGTGTGGTGTGGTGTGCCGAGCCTCGCCGACCCTGCCGAGACGATCTTCAGCCGAGGCGGCCTTCCGACAACAGGTCGAGCGGGTCGCGGAGCTCGACCATGCCGAGGTAGCCGCCGTGGTCGGCGATGGCGTCATGCACGCCGTAGCCGAGGATCTCCTGGGCTCGTCTCGACAGGCCGCGGGCGACGGCTGGTGGCGTGCCGAGGTAGTTGTTCTCTTCGGTGCGGAGCCAGCCGAGCGTGTAGCTCACGTGCACGCCGGGACGCGGCCGGGCGGTGGCGCTGCTCGTGGAGTTGGTGCCGGCGCCGTGGATGGTGGTGCCGAGGTAGATCACCGATGATCCGGCGGGCATGACGGCTTGGGTGATCTCGTGGGGTTCGGGCTGGCGGCCTCGGGGCCAGCGGTGGCTGCCGGGCACGACGCGGGTGGCGCCGATCTCGGCTTCGAAGTCGACGAGCGCGGTGATCGACGCGATCTCCAGCTCGGGGCGGGGCCGGGGGACGTGGATCCACACGTCCTCGTCGCGGTGCAGCACCTGCGCCTGAGCCCCCGGGCCCAGATGGATGAGGTGCGCCAGGTTCAGCTGGTAGTTGGCGCAGGCGGGTAGCAGCACCCGGTCGCAGAGCCCCATGAGGACGGGATGCACGAGCAGCCCGTCGGCGAACGTCGGCGACTTGGCGGCGAGCGACGAGACGTGGCGCGTCTTGTCGCCGAAGAACGCCTGGATCGCCGGGTTCAGGTGCTTCATGGCCGGATCGGCAGCCGCGATGTGGGCGTCGACCTCGGCGGTGATCTGGTTGATCGTCGCCCCGTCGATCATCCGCTCGACGATCACCGCCCCGTGCTCGTCGAGCACTTCGGCGATGGTCTCGATGCCGTCATCGACATCGAGGTGGACGAGCTCGGCTGCGGCGGTCTTCACGGGTCCTCCCGGCGCTTCGGCGACATCGACAACCCGACCAAGGGTGAGTTGTCCGGGGTATGCGGGGTACAACTCACTCTTGCTCAGATGGGTGGTAGAGCGCCTGCGCTCGCCGGCGCCGGCGGCTTCATCGGCGGGGGAGGCCAAGCACTCGTTCGGCGATGATGTTGCGTTGGATCTCGCTGGTGCCCCCGGGAATGGTTCCGCCGAACGATCCGAGGTAGGCGCCGCCCCAGCTTCGGGTGATCCAGCGCATCGTGGGCCCGCCGATGGGGTCGGTGTCGACGGCCTGCGCCCCGACGGCTTCCATCCCGGCCAGCAGTGTCTGTTGCATCGCCTCGCTCGAGAAGAGCTTGAGGATCGAGTGCTCGGGTGTGGCCTTGCCGGCCATGAACTTGGCGAAACCCCGGTACCCCATGCAGCGGATGGCGAAGGCGTCGATCGCCCGCGAAGCGGCGACATCGCGAAATCGCGGATCGTCGCCGAGACGAGCCCCGTCGAGCTCGGAGCCGCGCGCCCCCAACTCGACGAGCGTCGTCACCGCGTCGTTCACGAAGAACGAGCTCTGGATCCACAACATCGCCCGCTCGTGCGCCAGTGACGCCTGGGTGAGCGCCCATCCCCCGTTGCGTGGCCCCAGCAGGTTTGCCGCCGGAACCTCGACGTCGGTGAAGAACACCTCGTTGAGGTCCTGGTACTCGCCTGGTCCCGGGCCGAGCAGCTCCTTGATCGGCCGTATCTCGATGCCGGGCGCGCGCATGTCGACGAGCAACACGCTGATGCCCTTGTGCTTGGCGACGGTCGTGTCGGTGCGGCAGAACAACATGCACATGTCGGCATCCTGGGCGCCCGAGGTCCAGATCTTCTGCCCGTTCACCACGAAGACGTCACCGTGCTGCTCGGCCCGGGTCTTCAGCCCGGCCAGGTCGCTTCCCGCGTTCGGCTCGCTCATCCCGAGGCACCACGACCGCTCGGCGTGCAGCGACGGCATGGCGAAGCTGGCGATCTGCTCGGGCGTGCCGTGCTCGAGCATCGACGGGATGATGATCGAGATGCCCTGCCAGTTCGTCGAGCGCGGCAGGCTCCGGCTGATCAGCTCCTCGAAGTAGACGAGCTGCTCGACCGCTCCGAGGTGGCGGCCGCCGTGCTCGGGACCGAGGCCAGGGATGAGCAGACCGGCGTCGAAGAGGCGGTTCTGCCACGGGCGGGCCCACGACGGATAGTGCGCCGACGACAGCGCCGGCTCGGCCTGCATCTCGGCCCGGGTGGGAGCGTGCGCGTCGAGCCACTCGCACAGCTCGTCGCGGAACGCGATCGTCTGCGGCTCCCACGAGAGCTTCACGCACACCCCCCCGGGCTGGCGCGCACCGTGCTCAGCCCAGCGCTCCGGTGGCCCGCAGCTCGGCCAGACGGGCGTCATCGAAGCCCAGCACCGATCGCAGCACGGCATCGGTGTGCTGGCCGACGGTCGGCGCCCGCGTCGGCTCCGGCCACTCCTGACCCACGATCTTCAACGGCAGCGGCAGCTCCTCGGCTCCCAGGTGCTCACGCGAGTACCACGGCAGGCGGTGCTGGAACTGGGGATCGTCGGCGATTGTCTTGGGCGTGTTGACGGGACCGATCGGCGTGTTGACCCGGTTGCCGAACTCGAGCCACTCGGCGCTGCTGCGGGACTTGAAGATGTCGCGCAGGATCACGTGCAGCTCGCGGTTGCCGCGGGCGTGGTCGGCGAACTTCTTGCCCGGCCACTTCTCGAACAGGTCCATCCGGTCGATGCCCTCGCAGAAGTTCTTCCAGAACGCCTGCTCCGATGCCATGAACAGCACGTGGCCGTCGGACGACTCGTACATCTGGTAGCGGACGCCTTCCTTCATGCCGGCCGTTCCCGGCGCCCGGCGCTCGTAGTCGTCGGTCTTGTTACCGGTGACCTCCGACTGCGGGCGCTCATAGGCCTTCCACGTCTCTGACCGGTACCAGTCGAAGTACGCCGCGGCGTCGGATTGGGCGATCTCCATGAAGCAGCCCTCGCCCGTGGCCCGCGCCTGGATGATCCCGGCCAGCACACCCATGGCGCCGAACGCAGGCCCGGCCCAGATGCCGACCGACGGGTGCTCGGGGAGGTAGCAGAAGCCGTCCTCGTCGTAGGCCGGGGGCACGAGACCGGCCCAGGTGTCGTAGACGATCCCGTGGGAGGGCATGTCCTTGTAGGGCCCGGTGGCGCCATAGCCCGAGATCGTGCAGAACACGATGCGGGGGTTGATCTGCTACAGGTCGTCGTAGCCCAGGCCCCGCCGGGCCAGCACGCCGGGGCGCATGGCCTCGACGACGGCGTCGGCGCTGCGGACGAGCTCCTTGTAGGTCGCGACGCCCTCGGGCTTGGTGAGGTCGAGCACGATCGACTTCTTGCCCCGGTTGATGTGCAGGTGCAGCAGGGAGTTGCCCTCGATGATGGGCCAGGTCATCTCACGGATGTAGTCGCCGGCCGGGCTCTCGACCTTGATCACCTCGGCGCCCATGTCGGCCAAGTGCGTGGTGAGCCCACCAGGACCGAGCAGCGAACTCTCGACGACTCGAACTCCGGCGAGCGGTAGGCGCGGGGCGGTCATGGGAGGATCCTTCCCGATACGGCCGAGATCACGGCGATCCGGCTCCAAGAACAGGTCGCACTCTAAGGACCGCGCCCGCACCCGTGCCGCTCGGCGGATCGCTGCCGGAGCGCCGCGACCCCCGGGGGCGCTCAGGGGGGCACTACGATGGCCGTGGTCCGATCGAGCCACGCACTGGCGAGAACGACCTGTGGCCTCTTGTGTCGACACCTCGAGACCACGGGTCGATCAGCCTTCGGAGACCGGAATCCATCCATGCCACCGACCGTGGCGCGCTCGTTGCCCAATCCCCAGACGTGTCGACCGGACGCACAGGAGCCACCCGCTTGAAACGCCCGCTCGCCATCGTGCTCGTTGCCGCATCCCTCGCCGTCGCTGCATGCAGCGGCGGCGGCGACGCCAGTCCGGACACTGACAGCAGCGGTGTCGACGCCGGAGGCTCCTCGTCGACCGCCGCGGGCGCCGCAGCCGCCTCGACGAGCTCGACCAGCGGGGGTTCCGGGCCCACGTCCTCGACCGCGGCCGATCCCGAGTCGCTCGAAGCGGCTGGTATCGCACTGGCCATCGAGGAGGGGACGATCGCTCCGCTCACCGGGCTGCCCGTCGACGAGGACGATCCGCTGTTCACCCGGCCGGCGCTGGTCGTCAAGACCGACAATGCGCCCCAGGCCCGTCCCCAGGCCGGCCTCGATGTCGCCGACGTGGTGTTCGAGGAGCCTGTCGAGGGCATCACCCGATTCCTGGCCGTCTATCACTCGATCGACCCCGTGCTCGTGGGGCCCATCCGATCGGCCCGGGGTATCGATGCCAACACCGTGCGGCCATTGCACGCCCTGTTCGCCATCTCGGGTGGTGTCGCCGGGTTCGTCCGAACCGCCCGCGAGGCGTCACAGGTTCTCTTCACCCAGGGCACCCCGGGGTACTTCCGCGATCGGAATCGGCCGGGAACGAACAACCTCTTCGCGAACTCCGGCGAGCTGTGGACCCAGGCGGTCGACAACACACCCCCGCAGCCGTTGTTCAGCTTCCTCGACCCGGGCTCCACGTTCGACGGCGACGCCGTCAGCGGGATCGGGATCCACAACCTGGACTCGTTCTCGCAGTGGCTCTGGGACGCTCGGACCAAGACGTGGCTCCGAGCGCTCAACAACACCCCGCACGTCACCATCGGCGACGCTCAGATCGCTTTCGAGAACGTGATCATCCAGTACATCAACCCGCGTCGTGGTGTCGAGACGGGCGAAGGCGACGCCGTGGTCTTCGTCGACGGCCAGATGATCACGGGCCGCTGGATCAAGCCCGCTCCCGACCAGCCGACCCGCTTCGTCACGGCCTTCGGCGTCGACATCGCCCTGAGCCGGGGTCAGACCTGGGTGAACTTCGTGCCGATCGGGACCCAGGTCGACGTCGTGCGATGACCGGTCGTTTGATTCCGGGCGTTCGTTCCGGTCGTGCCGTAGCATGCTCGAACGGCGCATTCGCCCCTCGTCGACTGCCGGCCGGCTTGGGGGTTCGCCAGCAACGCAGACCTGGGATTGGCCCAGGGTACGTCCAGGGCTACCGCGTGGGGGACTGATGAAGATCGGCGTGAGGTTGGGGCGACGGGCACTGGTGATGCTGGTTGTGATCGTGGGCGTGCTCGCAGCCACGGTGGGAACGGCGTTCGCGCACTTCCCGGTGGTCTCCGGCACGGTCGTGTGCACCAACGGCGAGCACGTCATCACCTGGTCGGTGTGGAACAACTCGGCCGGCACGCCCGACGTTATGGAGCTCCAGGGCGTCACCGTCACCCAGGGCGCCACCGTCGTGGGGACGGTCGTCGGCTTCGGCAACGGCACGTCGCTCCCGCCCGGGATCGCCAACCTGATCACCGGCACCACCACGCTGTCCGGCACGATGACCGGCACGGTCCGGCTCACCGTGATCGGTACCTATCCGGAGACGACGTTCCCGGGCCTGACGCGTACGGCCGACGTGGTGCTGCCGCCGAACTGCATCCCGACCACAACCACGACCGTCGCCACGACCACCACGACCGCTGCCACCACGACCACCACGGTAGCGACGACCACCACCACGACCGCGCCGACAACGACCACGACCGTTCCGGCCGCGACGACGACGGCCACGACGCCGCCGACCACCTCGGCCACGGTCCCGCAGGTCAGCTCGACGACCGCCCCCACCCTGCCTCCGGTCAGCGGTCCCGGCCCCGGTGGGGGAGGCGGAGGCGGGAACCCGGTCCCCGGCGATTCCGGCCGGATCGCGTTCACGGGCTCCGACACCGGTCCGCTCGTTGCCATCTCGGTCGTCGCTATCGGCGCGGGCATGATCGCGCTGAACTGGGCCGGTCGGCGGCGGACCCGTCTCGACGGCTGAGGCCTACCGAGGAGGCGCGTTCGTCCAGCGCAGCAGCTCGTCGACCGGGAGCGTGTTGACGACGCGCTCGGCGGTGAGGCCCAGCTCGGCGGCCCGCGCGCATCCGAAGGGCTGCCACGCCAACTGAGCCACGGAGTGGGCGTCGGAGTCGATGGCGAACTGGCATCCGGCGTCGAGTGCCCTCTGGAGCAGGCGGCGGGGCGGGTCGAGCCGCTCGGGCCGGCAGTTGATCTCGATCGCGGTGCCGTGGGCCGCGGCAGCGTCGAAGACCGCGCCGGCATCGAAGCGTGACTCGGCGCGCTGACGGCCTGCGATGAGGCGTCCGGTGCAGTGGCCGAGTATGTCGACGTGGGGGTGCGACACGGCGGCCACCATCCGGCGGGTCATGGCCTCGGGATCTTCGGCGAGCCGGGAGTGCACGCTGGCCACGACGATGTCACACGAGGCCAGCGTCTCGTCGTCGTGGTCGAGTCGGCCGTCGGCGAGGATGTCGACCTCCACCCCGGTGAGCACGCGGAAGGGGGCCAGGGTCTCGTTCAACCGGTCGACCGCCGCTCGTTGGTGACGGAGCCGCTCCTCGCTCAGGCCGTGGGCCACACGCAGGCGGGGAGAATGGTCGGTGACCACGAGGTACTCGTGACCGAGCGCCGCTGCAGCCCCGGCCATGGCCTCCAGGTTGTCGCCCCCGTCGGACCAGTCGGTGTGGAGGTGACAGTCGCCCCGGAGCGCCCCCCGGAGTGCCAGGGCGTCGCCGGTGAGGTCGGGGATGGGGAACATGGCGTTGGCCCCCGAGTCGTTCTCGAGGTCGGCCGGCGTCGATGCCTCCAGCCGGACGAGGTACTCCGGTGCCCGTCCAGCGAGCACGTCGACCACGACGCCGGCCGTGCTGGCCCCGAGACCGGGCACGTTCTCGAGCAACCCGGCCTCGGCGGCCCGCCGCAACAGGACGGGGTCGATGGCCCGCACGGTCGCCGCGGCCTTGCGGAACGCCGCCGCCTTGAACGTGGGCGCCCCGGTGCGCTCGAGCAGGTACCCGATGCGCTCGAGTGTCTCGGCGGGATCGCGCTCCCCGGTCATCGACAACCCTCCGTGTCGCCCGATCGTCCGGCCGTCAGGCGCTGCGCTGGTGCGCCTGGTCGGTCTCGGCGGGCGTGGCCGCGGCGCCGGTGTCGGTCTCGGCGGGCGTGGCCGCGGCCGCGGCGCCGGTGTCGGTGCTCGTCTCCCCGGCGGGCAGCGGCCGTGCGCCGACGCCGGCGATGCTGGCTTCGAGCGCGGCCATGAGGTCGAGCACCTTGGCCGCCGGGCTCGCCAGCGGTGGTGCCACGATCTCCATGCCCGCAGCCTTCTGATCGATCAGGGCCAGCACCTGCTCCCGGTATTCGTTGTGGTACTTCTCGGGCTCGAACTCCGCCGAGAGCGCGTCGACGAGCTGACGGGCCATCGCCAACTCCTTGTCCGACACGGGAATCTCGTCGCCGGGGATGCCGCTCAGCTCCGAGACCGGGATGACCTCGTCGGCATAGCGCATCATCTGCACGACCAGCGCCCCCTCGACGACCCGGATGGCGACCAGGCTCTCCTTGTTGCGGATGACGACGCGGCCCAGCGCAGCCTTTCGAAGGCCCTCCATCGCGGCCACGAGGAGGCGATAGGCCTTGGCGCCTTGCTTGTCGGGCACCAGGTAGTAGGGCTGCTCGAAGTAGATGGGATCGATGGCGTCGAGGTCGACGAACTCCTCGATCTCGATGGTCTCGGTCGACGTGGGCCTGATGGCGCTGAGCTCGGCGGGCTCGATGATCACGTAGTGGCCCTTGGTGATCTCGTACCCCTTGACGATCTGGTCGCTTGCGACCTCGTCACCCGTGGCCTCCGAGACCCGACGCATCCGAACCCGTGAAGCCGTCCCGGCCTCGATCTGGTTGAACGACACGTCACGGTTGACGGTCGCCGTGTTCATCTTGATGGGCACGCTCACCAGCCCAAAGCTGATCGAGCCGCTCCACACGGTGCTCGGCACGGCGACACCTCCTGTTCGACTGGTCGAGATCGTCGCGACACGATGATCCTGCCCCCATTGTGCCCTGCGATCGAGGGATCTGGTGGCCGACCGTCGACCGATCGACTCCCGACTCCCGCCTCCCGCTTCCCGAGAACGTCGCAGTTCAGCGGGCGGCGAGGGCCAGGAGGTCGCCGTGGGTGGCGATCCGGGCGAGCACCTCGTCGGGTCCGAAGCTCAGACGATCGGGATCGGCGGTGGTGAGCGCGTCGTCGATCTCGTCCCAGGTCACGGGCGTCGAGACCCGGGGTGTGGGCGTGGCTCGCAGCGAGTACACACACGCCGTGGTGTTCGTGAACCCGTTCTGGTTCCAGTCGACGAGCACCCGTCCCGCTCGGAGCTCCTTGCGCTGCACGGCCACCACGAGATCACGGTGGCGTTGGGCCAGCGTCTGAGCCACGGCCTGGGAATAGGGGCGGGTGTCGTCGTATGTCGAGGTCCCCTCGAGCGGCACGATCACGTGCAGTCCCTTGGAACCCGACGTCTTCACCAGCGCCTGATGCCCGGCCGCGTCGAGGAGCTCGCGCACGAGCAGGGCCACCCGGGCGGCGGTGAGGATGTCGGCCGGTGCTCCCGGGTCGAGGTCGAACACCAAGCTCGTGGGATGGTCGAGCCGCTCGGCCTTGGCCAGCAACGGGTGGAGCTCGAGCGCGGCCAGGTTCGCCAACCACACCAGGGTCGCCAGGTCGCTGCACACGACGTGGTTCACCACTCCGGCCCGTCCGCTGGGGACGGCCGCCGTACGCACCCAGTCGGGCGCGTGCGGCGGGCAACGCTTCTCGTAGAAGTGGGCGGCGTCGACTCCGTTCGGGTAGCGCACCAGCGTGAGCGGTCGATCAGCCAGGTGGGGCAGGAGCACCGGGGCAACGCGGGCGTAGTAGTCGATCATCTGGCCCTTGGTGAAGCCCGCGCGCGGGTACAACACCTTGGCGAGGTTCGACACCTCGAGGGTTCGGCCGTCGACGGCCACCTGGGTCCGGTCGGGAGAAGGCATGGGCGCGTGTCATCATCGTCCAGATGGTGAACGATGAGACGAGCGGCGGGGAAGGCTCGGGTCCGCAGCCGCCGGGTTCGCAGCCGCCGTCCTACCGGCCGATGCTCGCCAGCGCCGCCCCGTCGATCCCGTCCGACGAATCCCGCTACGCCTTCGAGGTGAAGTGGGACGGCGTCCGGGCGATCATCACCGTTGCCGACGGCACCGTCCGCGCAGTGAGCCGCAACGACCGCGACCTCGGGCCGGCGTATCCCGAGCTCGCGGGCCTGACCGACGCGCTCGCCGGGCGGGCCTGCATGCTTGACGGTGAGATCGTGGCCTTCGACGTCGACGGCCGGCCCAGCTTCGAGACCCTGCAGCAACGCATGCACGTCCGCGACGTCCGAGCGGTCGCTCGCCTCGCGGTGACCATACCCGTCGTGGCCGTGGTCTTCGACGTTCTCTGGCTCGACGGGGAGCCGCTCGTCCGGCGCCCGTACACCGAGCGCCGGGAAGCCTTGGCGTCATTGGGCCTGGGAGCGGGGGCCGCCTGGCGGGTGCCCCCGGCCTCGATCGGCGTGGCCGAGCCGGTGCTGGCCGTCGTGCACGGCTCGGCGCTGGAAGGGGTGCTGGCCAAGCGCCTCGACGGACGCTACGAGCCCGGAGCCCGGTCTCGCTCGTGGCTCAAGGTCAAGTTCCACCATCGGCAGGAATTCGTGATCGGCGGGTTCACGCTGGGCGAGCGGGGCCGAGCCGGCCGCATCGGAGCGTTGGTGCTGGGAGTGCACGACGAGACGGGCCGGCTGGTCTGTGCCGGCAAGGCGGGAACCGGCTTCACCGAGCGCGAGCTCGACCGTCTGGCCGGGTTGCTCGTTCCGCTCGCCCGGGCCGACTCGCCGTTTTCGGCTGGCGACGTTCCCCCGGGCACGCAGTTCGTCGACCCAGGGCTCGTCTGCGACGTGCGCTTCGCCGGCTGGACGGGCTCTGGCGCGATCCGCCATCCCGCGTACCTCGGCCTCCGCGACGACCTCGACCCCCGCGACGTCGTCCGAGAGGCGTGACAGCTTTCACATCCCCACCCTCCAAATTTGCGCGGAAATGCTCACCAGATGACCATTTCCGCGCAAATTTCGGTGGGGTGGGGGGTGGGGTGGTGCGGGGCTGTCAGCGCCAGTGGTACTCGGCGGGGCGCTTCTCGATGAAGGCCTGGCGGGCCTCGACCGAGTCGTCGAAGGTCATGAGCCGTCTGGTGTACTCCTGCTCGGTCCGGTAGGCCTCCTTGAGCGGGAGATGCTCCACCCGGTTCATCGCCTCCTTCGCCAGCCGCAGGGCGATGGGGCTCTTGGCGGCGAGCTCGGTGGCGAGGGCCACGGCGGTGGGCATCAGCTCGTCTCCCGAGACCACGGCCCGCAGCGCGCCGAGCCGGTACAGCTCAGCCGCGGTGATGAGCTCGCCGGTGAAGAACAGCTCGCGGGCCTTGTGCCGCCCGACGAGCAGCGACAGGTGAGCGCTGGCGCCGAGGAGCCCGACGTTGATCTCGGTCGTCCCGAACCGGGCGTGCTCGGCCGCCACGATGATGTCGCAACATGCGGCAAGGGCCAGCCCAGCTCCGATGGCCGGCCCGTTGACCGCAGCGATGACCGGGACCGCGCAGTCGGTGATGGCCCACATGGCATCGCGGGCGATCCGGCCCGAGTCGACGATCACCGTCGGCGCGGCGTCGGCCGCGGGTGCCAGGCCTGACGACACCTCCTTCAGATCGACGCCGGCGATGAACGCGCGGGTCCCCGCGCCCGTGAAGATGGCGACCCTGACGTCGCGACGGTCGTTGAACGACTCGAACGCCGTCCGCAGCTCGACCATGGCCTGCATGGTAATGGCGTTGACGGGGGGACGGTCGATGGTGACGGTGGCGACGTGGTCGGTGATGTCGACATGGATCGATGGGCTCATGGCCCCGAGGGTACCGAGCGATGTCGGTACGTGGCCATCCGCCGGGCAGTAGGCCGGGCGGAGTGCACTTTGGGGGGGGATCGCCCGGTTCGGGGGAATTTCGGGGTACCATCTCGGATGCGTGGCCTCGGTGGATCTCGTGCATTCACATGCGGCGCAAGGCTGAACAAGGACTGACGATCTATGGACCTCCTTCCCCCCAGGGTCCGCTCCGCCGGTCGGGAACCGATCCAGCCCTCGAAGCGCGGCTCGAGTCCGGCCCGCCGCCTGGTGGTGGCCGGCCTGATCGCCTTGGCGTCACTGTCGACGGCGGGGATGGTCATCGGAGCGGTCGGGGCGACGGCGGGCACCGGGCACGGAGCGCCGGCGGTGTGTGCGGCTGGTGAGGTCGTGTCGATCGACGTGTGGCGCGACCACGGCTGGAAGTGGCCACTTGTCGGTGGCCAGCAATGGGGCGCCACGTCCCGAACGCTGCCGCTGCCGGGCGCGCTGGCGCCGGGTGTGTGGCGGGCATGGGGGGTCTCGTCGGTGCCGTTCGATTCTGACGGTGAGACGGTGCAGCGCTGGGCGCTCGAGCTCGGCGGCGTGCGGTCGAGCTTCATGGCCGATGTGCCCGACGGTTCGATGTGGTTGGGAAGCTCGGCGTCGGCCGAAGATGACGGCGATCTCTGGACGCGTCCTCCGTCGATCGCCGCGGATCGTGGAGCCGATCTCGGAACCCTCGCCGTCGTCGCCGTGCAGTGGCACTTCACGATGGTCCACGTGGGTCAGGGTTCGCCGGCCGGGTGGAACCCCGTCGATCCCCGCCAGATCGTGCTCCAGTGCGAGGGCGCGCTCCCGACCGCCTCGGGACCGAGCTCCTCAGCTCCGGCGCCCTCGGGCCCGTACTCTTCAGGCCCGTACTCCTCGGGTCCGTACTCCTCGGGCCCCGCGCCCTCGGGCCCGTACTCCTCGGGTCCTTCCACGACGGCTCCGACCGACTCGGGGACGGCCCCCGGGGGGTCGGGATCCACCACCACGACCACCACCACCACCACGGGCGAGTCGACCACCACGACCACCACCACGACGGG
>VFJJ01000131.1 GCA_009886115.1 Actinomycetota bacterium | reverse complement strand
GTCGACGACGTGCGAGCCGTCGCGCCGGGCATCGTCTACGTGCGAGGCTCCGGCTGGGGCTCCGAGGGGCCCATGGCCGAGACCGGTGGCTACGACCTGGCGTCGGCCTGGGCCAGTAGCGGCATGGCCTACCGGCTCACCCCGCCTGGCGGCGAGCCCCCGTTCCAGCCGCCGGCGTACTACGACCTCCAGGGGGCGAACACCATCGCCGGAGCGATCGCCATGGCGCTGTTCAAGCGCGAGCGCACCGGTGAGCCGTCCGAGGTCGACGTGTCGCTCCTGAACGTGGGCATGTGGTCGCTGGCCCCCGACATCGTCGGCGCGCCGTATGTCGACGACTTCATGCGCCTCGACCGCAAGGCTCCGGGCAACCCCATCACCAACGGGTACCGGACCAGCGACGGTCGATGGCTGTACCTCGTGCTGCTGCAGGCCGACCGGTTCTGGGCCGAGCTCTGTGGTGTGCTCGATCGTCCCGACCTCGTCGAGCACACCAAGTTCGCCAACGCCATGGTGCGCTTCGAGAACCGGGTCGAGTGCGTGGAGATCCTCGATGCCGTGTTCGCGTCGCGCACGCTCGACCAGTGGCGTGAACGGTTCCACGGCTTCAGCGGCGTGTGGGCGCCCGTGTTGTCGTTCCTCGACCTGCACGAGCATGCGCAGGTGGCGGCCAACGGGTACCTCCCCGAGATCGACGACGGCGCAGGGGCGGCGTTTCGCTTGGTGTCGCCGCCGATGCACTTCGACGGTGTGCACTCGGCACCGCGGACCCGGGCGCCGGAGCTGGGTCAGCACACCGAGGACGTGCTGCTCGAGGCGGGCCTCGACTGGGATGAGATCAGCGCGCTCCGCGAGCAGGGCGCGCTCGGGTAACGGCGGCTCACGGGCCCGGAGAGCTCGGATCGATGGCCACGCCTGCGCCCATGGCCGCTCCCCCACCCATGGCCGCTCAGCGAGCGGCCGAGCTTGCGGCCGAGCGCTCGGTGTTGCGTGAGCGGTGGTATCGGGAGGGCTTCTTCAGCGCCTCGACGCTGGCTCAGCTCATGGCCGACGGGGCTCGGCGCTTCCCCGATGCCATGACGATCTTCCACGGATCGGAACGTCCCGCTCAGGCCGATCTGCACACGATGCACGAACGGAGCATGGGCCTGGCCGCGGGATTGGCCGGGTTGGGCCTGGGGCCCGGCGACACCATCGCCATCCAGGTCCCCAACTGGCTCGAAGGTGCGCTCACCTACCAGGCCGCGATGCAGCTCGGTGCGGTCATCGTCCCCATCGTGCACATCTACGGTCCGGCCGAGGTGGGTTTCATTCTTCGCCAGTCGGGGGCTCGGGCGTTCGTGGTCCCCGATCGTTGGCGCAGCATCGACTATCTCGAGCGCTTCGATGCACTCGGCGAGGTGGCCCAACTCGAGCACCTGATCGTGATCGGCGATCGACGTCCCCCGGGGGCCCACGACTGGCATGCGCTCGCCGCCACGTCGTCGGTGGGGTTCACTCCTCCCGGCGATTCAGCCGATGCCGACGACGTGTGCCTGCTCATCTACACGTCGGGCACGACGGCGGAGCCCAAGGGGGTGCAGCACACGCACAACACGCTGGCGGCGGAGGCCCGGGGCAACGCCGGGCTTCTCGGCCAGGCCGACGATTCGGTGTATCTGGCCGCGTTCCCGGCCGGCCACATCGCCAGCGTGCTGCAGCTCCTACGGACGTTCGTGAACGGCACCACCAGCATCGTGCTCGATCAGTGGGACCCCGTCGCCGCGGCGGCGCTGGTTGCCGAGCACCGGGTCACGAACACCGCGGGCGCACCCTTTCACCTCACGTCGCTCCTCGAGGCCGCCCGGGCCGGGGGCCACACACTCGCGAGCCTGCGCAACTTCATGGTCGGCGCCGCCAGCGTGCCCCCGGCCCTGGTGGAACAGGCCCATGCTGCCGGGGTCATCGCCTACCGGGCCTACGGCTCCACCGAGCATCCGGTGGCCACCAGTGGTCAGCCCGACGACAGCGCTGCCCAGCGATCAGAGACCGATGGCCGGCCCATGCCCGGCAACGAGATCCGCATCGTCGACGCCGACGGTCGCGACGTGGCCGTGAGCCACGAGGGCGAGGTCGTCCTGCGCGGCCCCGAGCAGTTCGTGGGCTATCGTGACGCATCGCTCGATGCGATCGCCTTCCTCCCTGGCGGCTGGTTCCGCACCGGCGACATCGGCCGTCTCGACGACGCCGGCTTCCTCACGATCACCGACCGTCTGAAGGACGTCATCATCCGCGGCGGCGAGAACATCTCGTCCAAAGAGGTCGAGGACATCCTCGCCCGCCATCCGTCTGTGTCGGAGGCAGCGGTGGTGGCGTTCCCCGACGAGCGCTACGGCGAGCGGGTCGCCGCGTTCGTGATAACCCGCCCCGGCCAGACCCTCGACCTCGACGACGTTCGCCGCCATTTCGCCGAGGCCGGTGTCGCCCGCCAGAAGACCCCCGAGCGCATCGAGCTCGTGACCGAGCTCCCCCGGGGCATGAGCGGCAAGGTCAAGAAGTTCGAGCTGCGCGCCCGTCTCCGCGCCGGCTGAGCCCCAAGCCGCCCGCTGGGACCGCCCGGGATCAACCGCTTCCACATCAGGCCCGTCGGGCGAGCCGGCCTGCTCCGTGGTTCGCCGGTAATATAGGTGAAGCTTTTTGAACCAACCCTCGCAAGGAACGCGGACGGAGCTTCACGATGAACAGCGACTGGGACCAGCGCCTCGGGGTCTGGTGGATCGCCGAGGACCACCCCGACGCTCCGGCCATCGTCGCGTCCCCCACGGGAGCGCTCACCTACGGCGAGCTCGCCGGCCGAGCCCATCAGCTCGTCCACCTGTTCCGGTCCCGAGGATTGCAACCGGGTGATTCGATCGCCGCCATGGTGCCCAACAGCGTGGCCATCGTCGAGCTCTCACTCGCCTGTCACGAAGCCGGGTGGTACTTCATCCCGCTCAACACGTATCTCACCGCGGCCGAGACGGCCGCGATCCTCGCCCACTCGGGGGCGGCGGTTCTCGTGGTGCACGAGAGGTTCGCCGACCTGGTCGACGAGATCCGCCGTGGCGGAGCCACAGGCCAGGCCCTGTGCTTCGCCATCGGCTCGATCGACGGGGTCGAATCGCTCGACGAGCTCCGGAACCAGCAACCCACGACAGGCCCGGCCGACCGGCAGCCCGGCGGGTTGTTCACGTACACCTCGGGTACGACCGGCGCACCCAAGGGAGTCCGTCGTCCCATCCCGGCTGGCGAGCCGTCGGCGATCGCCCACGCCTCCTCGCTCTTCGGACGGGCCTTCGACTTCACCCCCTTCGACGGACCGCACCTGGTGTCGACGGGCATGTACCACGGAGGCTCGCACAGCTTCTACATGGGCGCGCTGCAGGTCGGTCACGCCCTCGTGATCATGGAGCGCTTCGACCCCGAGGAGACGCTGCGCCTCATCGACGCCCACCGGGTCACGTCGGCCTACATGGTGCCGACCCAGTTCCATCGACTGTTGCAGCTCCCCGCCGACGTCAAAGACCGCTACGACATCTCCAGCCTGAAGGCCGTGGTCCACTCGGCTGCGCCGTGTCCCCGTCACGTGAAGGAGCAGATGCTGGCCTGGTGGGGGCCGGTCATCTACGAGACTTACGGCGGCATGGAGGGCGCGGCCACCATCGCCAAACCGAAGCGGTGGCTGGAGAAGCCCGGAACCGTCGGGCGAGCCGTGAAGGGCGTGACGGTGGCCATCCTCGACGCCGAGGGCAACGACGTGGCGCCGAACACCACGGGCTCGATCTACATGGCCACCACCGACGGCTTCTCCTATCACCGCGACGAGCACGGTACCCGTCAGGCTCACCGGGGACGGTTGTTCACGCTCGGCGACATCGGCTACCTCGACGAAGACGGCTACCTCTTCATCCTCGACCGGGCCAAGGACATGATCATCACCGGCGGGGTCAACGTCTACCCACAGGAGGTGGAGGGCATCGTGCTCTCGCACTCCGCGGTGTTCGACGCCGGCGTCATCGGCGTGCCCGATGCCGACTGGGGCGAGCAGGTCAAGGCCGTCGTCCAGCTCAAGGACGGGGTGTCACCCACACCCGAGCTGGCGGCCGAGATCATCGAGCACTGCCGGGCTTCGCTGGCAGCCTACAAGTGCCCGCGCTCGGTCGATTTCCGCGACGCCCTTCCCCGCACCGAGGCGGGCAAGCTCTACAAGCGCCTGCTCCGCGACGAGTACTGGGCCGCGTCCGGCCGAAAGCTCTGACCTTTCCCGAGGGAGCTGGTCCGGTCGCGCAGCGTGCGTCGTCAGGCGACGGAACTCGATCGGGCCACATGCGAGCGGGCGTGTTCGATGGCCTCATCGAGGTCGGCGAAGAGGTGCTTCTCGTGGGCCAGCTTTTCCAGGGCACCAACGGACTGCAGCACGCGGAGGTGTTCCGGCCTGGGACCCTTCAACAACACCGTGATACCTCGCCGCTCCAGATCGGCAACCACCTGACCGAGAGCCTGCGCACCGGTCGCGTCGAGAACCTGGATCTCGGGTAGCCGGAGGATGACCACCCGGACGTCGGTGACCGCCGACAGCTCAGCGAGAAAGCGCTGAGCCGCACCGAAGAACAGCGCACCATCGAGTCGATACGCCACGATGTGCTGCGACAACAGCTCGTGCTCCGCCTGGTCGGTGAGCCCGGTGAAACCGGCCCCGGCGCCTGGCTCGGAAGTGAGCTGGATCGGCTCGGCCACCACCGATGATGCTCGCGCCACGGCCCGAAGCGCGAGAACCGCCGCGACCGCGACGCCGATCTCGACGGCCAGGATCAGGTCGAAGATCACCGTCGCCGCGGCAGTGAGTACGAGGACAACGGCATCGGGGCGGGTCGCACCCAGGACCGCCTTGACGTTGTGGATCTCGACCATCCGGATCGCGGTGACCATGAGAACCCCGGCCAGCGCCGCCAACGGGATCTCGGACACGAGCCCGCCGCCCATGTAGACGACGCCGACCAGGACAAGCGCATGCACGAGAGCCGAGACCCGGGTGACGGCGCCTGCGCGCACGTTGACGACCGTCCGAGCGATCGCTCCCGTGGCGGGCATGCCACCGAAGATCGGCGATGCCAGGTTCGCCAGCCCCTGACCGAAGAGCTCCCGGTCGGGATCGTGCCGGCCGGTATCGACCATGCCGTCGGCGACCTTGGCCGAGAGCAGACTCTCGAGCGCGCCGAGCAAGGCCACGGCGAAGGCAGCACCGAACAGCTCGCTGATCCGGGTCGTCGACACCGTCGGGAGCGATGGCACGGGAAGGGAGTCGGGCAGACGCCCGATCCGAGCCACGTCGAGGTGGGCGAGGCGGGAGACCAGCGTGGCGACGATCACCGCCAACAGCGATACCGGTAGCGCCTTGTGAAGTCGAGGTGCCAGCAGCATCACCACGGCGACCAGCGCGACGAGGCCGACGGCGGCGAGACGACCATCGTCGAGTGCGTCTCGTACCGCTCGACCGGCAACCGCCGCGGTGTTCTCGCCGTCGGGCTTGGCCACCCCGAGGGCAGCGGGGACCTGCTGGAGAAAGATGATCGCCGCGATACCGATCGTGAAACCCTCGATGACCGGCCAGGGGATGTAGGCGAGGTAGCGACCGAGCCGAGCGAAGGCGGCCACGAGCATCAGAAGGCCTGCCATGATCCCCACGAGAAAGACGGCGTCGACGCCATAGCGGCTCACGATCGGTACGAGCACCACGGTCATGGCGCCGGTCGGTCCCGACACCGAGACGCTCGACCCGCCGAAGACGGCGGCCACAAAACCAGCGACGATCGCGGTCATCAGACCGGCGGATGCGCCGAGCCCCGTCGTGATCCCGAAGGCCAACGCCAGCGGAAGTGCCACCACCCCGACGGTGATCCCGGCCACCACATCACGCTTCCACGATGTCGCCGCCGGCGCGTAGTCGGACCGCCTGGGCAGGAGCGATCGGGTCCGTCGCGTCACGGCCGAAACCCGTTCGCGGGCAGCCATGCCCCTCATGGCTCGCCGGCCGCGGTCCGGAGCTCGGCCAGGAGCTCCGTCGACTCGGCCAGGGTCCGGATCAACATGCCCCGGGCCACTGCGAGCAGATCGGCCATCGCCGGATCGCGGAGGCGGTAGATCACCGATGACCCTTCCTTCCTCGTGATCACCACTCCGGCCCGTCGGAGGACTCCGAGCTGCTGTGACAGGTGCGACGACTCGATACCGACGAGCGGCTGCATGTCGCCGACCGCCCGGTCCCCCGCCGAGAGGAGCTCCAGGATCCGGATGCGCGCCGGGTGGGCCAAGGCCCTGAACAACTCGGCCTTGAGCTCCGAGATCGGTCGATGCAGCGCCTCTTCGAGCTCGCGGTCGGGCACCTGGTGCCTCCTCAGCAATCGCATGGATGAGGATCTGATTGATTTACGATCCTATTATATGATCATATTGTCATACATGGTCTTCAGCACCGTCACCGCACGATGCTGCGGAATAGTGTCGAGGTCGTCGGTGATCGCCGGCGCATGATCGACACGAGCTGCTCCCACCGGGGCTGGAGGCCACGATGAACGTCGAGGACATGGTGCTCATCAGCATCGACGACCACGTGATCGAGCCGCGCGACATGTTCGACCGGCACGTCCCGGCGCAGTATCGCGACCAGGCACCGAAGCTCGTCATGGACACCGACGGCATGGAGCAGTGGACGTTCCAGGGCCAGGTGTCGAAGTCGACCGGCCTCAACGCTGTGGTCAGCTGGCCCAAGGAGGAGTGGGGTTTCGATCCCACGACGTTCGCCGAGATGCGCCCCGGCGCGTACGACATCCATGAACGCGTGCGCGACATGAACTTCAACGGGATCCTGGCGTCGATGTGCTTCCCGTCCTTTGCTGGCTTCAGCGGACGGTTCTTCAGCGAGTCGCCCGACAAGGATCTCGCGCTGATCATGTTGCAGGCCTACAACGACTGGCACATCGACGAGTGGTGCACCGAGTATCCCGGGCGTTTCCTCCCGCTCGCGCTCGGACCGGTGTGGGACCCCGATGCGCTCGCCGCCGAGGTGCGCCGGGTGGCCCGCAAGGGTTGCCGGGCCGTCACGATGCCCGAGCTCCCCCACATCGAGGGTTACCCGAGCTACCACGATCTCGACTACTGGGGTCCGTTCTTCCAAGCCGTGTCGGAGGAGGGTGTGGTCGTCTGCCTCCACATCGGACAGGGCTTCGGGGCCATCAAGACCTCGCCGCTGGCCCCGGTCGACAACCTGATCATCCTCTCCACCCAGGTGTCGGCCATCGCAGCGCAGGACCTTCTGTGGGGTGGAGCGTTCTTCAACTACCCCGACCTCAAGGTGGCCTGGTCGGAAGGCGGCATCGGCTGGATCCCCTTCTACCTCAACCGTTGCGACCGTCACTATCTCAACCAGCGGTGGCTGGGACACGACTTCGGCGACAAGCTGCCCAGCGACATCTTCCGTGAGCACTCCCTGGCGTGCTACATCTCCGATCCGGCCGCGCTCAAGCTGCGCAACGAGATCGGGATCGACACCATCGCCTGGGAGTGCGACTACCCCCACTCCGACTCGGTGTGGCCCGGGGCCCCCGAGTTCCTCATGGGCGAGCTCGAATCCGCCGGGTGCACCGACGAGGAGATCGACAAGATCACCTGGCGCAACAGCGCCCGCTTCATCGGCCACGATCCGTTCGCGATCATCCCACGTGAGCAGGCGACGGTCGGGGCGTTGCGGGCCCTGTCGCCCGACGTCGACACGACCGTCCGGTCCCGGGCCGAATGGCGGGCCCGCTACGAGACGGCCGGTAGCCGTTGAGCTTCGGCGGCGAGCAGCGCTTCGACGTCCACACCGATCTCACGGCGCTCCTCGCTCTCGAGGAGCTCGATCGCGACCTGTATCGGGGAACGCACGCCCGGGCCGATCACGAACGGTCCACGCTCTTCGGCGGCCAGGTCGCGGCGCAGGCTCTGAGCGCGGCTGCGGCGACGGTTCCCGAGGGACGTTTCCCCCATTCGCTGCACGGGTACTTCCTCCGCCCCGGTCGGCTCGACCGTCCGGTCATCCTGCACGTCGATCGCGACCGCGACGGACGCTCCTTCTCGGCCCGTCATGTCGTGGCCCGCCAGGAGGGCGAGGTGATCTTCTCGATGCTCGCATCGTTCCAAGGCATCGAGCCCTTCGCCGAGCTGTCGCCGACCATGCCCGAGGGCGTGCCCGGACCCGACGGCCTGGTGGGGCGTCCCGTCGACCGGACGGCCGAGATCCGCATCGTCGACGGTCAGCCGCCTCAGCCGGGAGTCAGGGGCACGCCGTCGTCGCGCATGTGGGTGCGAGCGACGAGCCCTCTCCCCGACGATCCGACGGTGCAGGCGTGCGCGCTCACGTACCTCTCGGACCTGGGCCATGGCTTCGGGCGGCTGGTCGACCCCGCTCTCGCGGCCGGCGGCCCCAGCCTCGACCATGCCGTCTGGTTCCACCACCGGGTCAGGGCCGACGACTGGTTGCTGCTCGATCTGATCCCGGGCAAGGGCATCGGCGGACGGGGTCTCTACCACGGCTCGATCTTCGATGCTCACGGGACCCTCGCCGCCATGGTGAGCCAGGAGTCGCTGCTTTCGCGCCGGACCCGTGGTGACTGAGCGCAGTCGCCAGGTAATCTCGGTGCAGCCCGAGCTTACGAAAGGCCCGCCATGCTGAGCTCAGACACCCAGTTGATCTCCGTCGACGACCATGTGGTCGAGCCGCCGCACACGTTCATTGACCACATCGAGCCCAAGTACCGGGAGATGGCGCCCCGGGTCGTCGAGCAGGAGCCCGGCGTCGAGGGCTGGCTCTGGGAAGGCCGCTTCGAGCCGATCATGCTGCAGGGCAACTCGCAGACCCGTCGGTTCTCCGGTGAGGGGCGGGGCAACGAGCTCTTCTCCCGCTGCTACGACGACATGATCCCCGCGGCCTTCGACGTGCACGAGCGGGTCAAGGCCATGGACGAGGACGGCGTCACCGCGCAGGTGCTGTTCCCGCAGTTCCCCCGCTTCGCCGGCACCCGATTCCTCGAGGCGACCGACAAGGACTACGCGTTGGCCTGCGTCCGAGCGTGGAACGACTGGATGCTCGACGAGTGGACGGCGAGCTATCCCGACCGGTTCATCCCCCAGAGCATCGTGCCGCTGTGGGATCCGGCGCTGGCCGCGGCCGAGATGTACCGGGTGGCCGAGAAGGGCTCGCGAGCGATCGCCTTCACCGAGAACCCGTCGCCGCTCGGGTTGGGCTCGTTCATCAGCGGTGTGTGGGAGCCGGTGTTCGCGGCGGCCGACGACACCGGGCTCGTGATCAACATGCACATCGGCACGTCGTCGAACCTGCTCGTGCAGCCCTCGCCCGACTGCTCCCCGTCGATCGGCATCGCGCTGTGCGGCGTGAACTCCATGGCCGCCTTGGGCGACCTCCTCTACTCGGGTCAGCTCAACAAGTATCCGAACTGCCGCATCGCCCTCTCGGAGGGCGGCGCGGGCTGGGTCCCCTACGCCTTGGAGCGTCTCGACTACACGTGGGAGCGCAGCCGCTACGACGGTGTCAACTGCGACATCAGCCCCAGCGAGCAGTTCGCCCGCCAGTTCTGGGTCTGCATGGTCGCCGACCGCTACGCCATCGTGAACCGGCACCTGATCGGTCTCGACAAGCTCATGTGGGAGAGCGACTTCCCGCACAACGACGGAAACTGGCCCAACAGCCGCAAGGTCCTCGCCGAGGCGGTGCTCGACGTGCCCGACGACGAGGTGCGGATGATCGGCGAGCTCAACGCCCGCCGCCTCTACAGCTTCGGCTCCTGACCTCCAAATTTGTGCAGAAATCGTCGCGTGGCGACGATTTCTGCACGCAGATCGGGGAGGGGCCGGCCGTCAGGCGGGTGAGGGCCGTCAGCGGGGAAGGCCCAGGAGGCGCTCGCCGATGAGGTTGCGCTGGATCTGGTGGGTGCCACCGGCGATCGTGGCCTGACGGGAAGCGCACAGCGCATGCGCCGCGGCGTCGCCATCGCGATCGTCTGCACGCCAGGCCAACCCGCCCATCCCCCCGGACGCCTCGAGCGCGCTGACGAGCTCGGCCGCGGCCTGCTCGAGGGTTCCCGCCGCCGTCTTCATCAGCGACCCGGCCGCCGGGCTCCCCCCGCTCACGGCGCCAGCGCCGATCCGCTCCCCCAACCAGTCGAGGATCAGCTCGTCGGCGATCACCGACACCATCCGCTGACGCCACAAGGGATCGGCCCGCACCCCGACGCCCGCACGGGTCGCGGCATCGAGCACCTGCCGCCGTCGGCGCCCGTCTCCGGACCCCCCGCGATACTTGCCGCGCTCGCCACCGAGGGTGCCGTTCGCCACCTGCCAGCCGCCATGGACGGCGCCGAGCACGTCGCCGGCGGGAACGACCACCCCGTCGAGGAAGACCTCGTTGAAGTGACGCCCTCCTGCGATGTCGACGAGCGGACGGATCACGACCCCAGGAGCGTCCATCTTCAGCACCAGCATGGTGATCCCGGCGTGGGGCTTCGCTGCCGACGGATCGCTCCGCACCAGCAGCATGCCCAGCTGGGCATCGCTGGCGTACGACGACCACACCTTTTGGCCATCGACGATCCACGAGTCGCCGTCGAGGACGGCCTGGCAGCGCAACGCCACCAGATCGGAGCCGGCGTCGGGCTCCGAGAACAGTTGGCACCACAGCTCACGGCCGCTGACCAAGGGTGGGAGGAACCGGCGCTTCTGCTCCTCGGTGCCGAAGGCCAGGATCGTGGGAGCGGCCAGGGAGAGCCCGATCGCCAAGGGCCGCAACGACGGCGAGGCGAACGCGTTCAGTTGGTCGGCCACCGCGGCCGCATGGGCCCGGCTCAAGCCCCGGCCTCCGTACTCCTCGGGAAGGTCGACCGCCGCGAACCCCGCACGGGCCAGGTCTCCCTGCAGCGCACGGGCCCGTGACACCAGGGCATCGTGGCCGTCGGGCGTGCGCGAGATGATGTCGAGACGGTCGTCGTCGAGCGCGGGGTCGCGCTCCTCGAAACGCTCGGCCAGCCAGGCTCGCACGGCGGTACGGAGCTCGTCGACCATCATGCTCACCTCTCGTTGGGCAACCCATGGCGTTGGCTCGGCTCGGCCGGTGTCGCCGGTGTCGCCGGGCTGCCCGGTCGGCGCTGGTCCATGCCGTCGGCCCTTGGTAAAATAGGTCACTACTTTATCGACACCCCTGCCGACCAGTGAGAACGGGACCCACGATGACCAGCGAGCCTCACGGTCGCCAGCGCGTCCTGACCGACTGGGTGGAGCTGACAACCGGGGCCACCGTGCGGTCGCTGCAGCGTCGGCCCGGCGGTGGACGGCACGAGGCGTGGGACGTCGAGCTCGACGATTCCGAGGGCACGGGCACGTCCTCGTTGTTCCTGCGGACCGATCTCGGGCCGCTGCCCGACTACGAGACGTACACGCTGCGCCGAGAGGCCGAGATCTACCAGGCGGCGGCCGCTGCCGGGATTCCGGTACCAGCGATCGTCGCGGTACATCCCGAGCTCGACGCGGTCTTGATGGAGCAGGCAGCGGGAGTGGCGAGCTTCACCCCACTGGCGGTCGAGGCCCAACGAGCCGTCATCGAGCACTTCGTGCCGATCCTGGTGCGACTGCACCGGGCCGACGTGCACGCCATGCACCTGCCTTCGCTGGCGCCGGTCCGCACGATTCGCGAGCACGTCATCGCCGAGCTCGACACCTGGGAGCATCGGCTCGACGCGAGCGGCTGCGTCGAGCCCTTCCTCCGAGCGTGCTTTGGGTGGTTGCGAGACACGGCACCTCACGTCGCGGGACCGCCGTCGCTCGTGCAGGGCGACACCGGGCCCGGCAACTTCCTCCACGACGGTCGCCAGGTGACGGCCATCCTCGACTTCGAGCTCGCTCATCTGGGTGATCCGATGGAAGACCTGGCCTGGATCGGCACCCGGAACGCCCAGGAGCCCGTTCCCGACTACGCGGCGCTGCTGCACGGATACGAAGCCGCTGGGGGCTTTCGGGTCGACGCCGAACGCATCCGCTACCACTTCCTCTTCGCCGAGCTCCGCATCGCCGTGCTGGCGGCCGAGCGTCGCGGCGATCCTCCTGACCCGCTCGCCGATCTGGGCAACCGGCTCATCTACGGCACGCTCCACACGCGCCTCACGGTGGAGGCGCTAGCCTCCCTGGCCGGTGTCGACCTGCCGGTCGTGGTGGTCGAGCAGCCCGGTGACACCGATGCTTCGGCCGCCTACGACGCCGTGCTCACCCAGCTCCGCCTCATCGTGACACCGGCGATCGGCGATCCCTTCGCACTGCGTCGCGCCAAGGGCGTGGCTCGCGTCGTGAAGTACCTGCGCAACGTCGACCGGTTCGGAGACGGCCCGGAGCAGGCCGAGCTGGGCTCGGCCGCTGCGGTCCTGGGCCAGCGACCGCGATCGATTTCCGAGGCGCGGGCCCTCCTGGAGCAGGAGGTCGTCGCCGGCCGACTCGACGCCGTCGCCCTCCTCCCCTACGCCTGGACCCGCGTCGTGTACGACCAGGCCCGCTCGGCCGACTCGATGGGGGTGCTCGCCACCCGGCACCTGCCCGACCTGCCATGAGGGCGTCCGCCAGCTCCGTCCGAACCGATGTGCCGACCGACGAGGATCGATGCTCGATCATGACCATGAACAAGCGCCGCGCCCACCCAAGACGGGTGAGGTTGTGGCCAATACCCTCCGCAGACGAATCGTCAACGGAGAGTTGGCGATTGGCGAGCGACTTCCTCCCGAGGAGGAGCTCACCGCTGTCTTCGGAATCGCCCGCACCACGCTGCGCGAAGCGCTGCGCATCCTCGAATCGCAAGGCCTGATCGAGATCCGGAGGGGGCGCGGCGGTGGCCCGGTGGTCACCATGCCCGACGACGAGAACCTCGCCCAAGGCATGGCCGTTCTGCTGCAGTTGCGGCGCACGACGGTCGGCGATCTCGACGAGGCTCGCCAGCTCATCGCGCCCAGCCTCGCTGCCGCGCTCGCCGCCAGCCACACCGACGACGACATCGTTGCGTTGACGTGTGCCATCGACGCAGCCTCCGACGCGGCCGAGGCTGACGACCGGCACGCGTTCGCCCTCGCGGCAGCCCTGGTGCACGAGACGATCGTGGAGCGTGGCGGCAACACCACGCTGGCGACCATCTCCAAGCTCCTGCACGAGCTGGTGCAGCAGTACTACATGACGTCGGTCCGGCACACCGACCAGGCGATGATGCGGCGGGCTGTGCGTTCGTATCGCAAGCTCGTCCGCCTCGTCGAAGCCGGGGACGTCGAAAAGACCGAGGAGCACTGGCGCAAGCAGATGCGCTTCACCGTGCAACGCCACGACGCCGAGCAACCACTTCGCCTCTTCGACGACTGAAGCCGGAACACGCTCGGCCGCGCTCAGCCGCCGAAGCGGGGCTCGCGCCGATCGATCCAGGCCCGCACGGCCTCCTTGTGGTCGGCCGTCTCCGAACAGGCGACCATCCTCGCCGTCTCGGGCGCGAGCGCCTCGGCGAGCGGCAGGGCGAGCGCGTCGCGGACATTGCGCTTCATGCCGGCGATCGCGACCTGCGGACCGTGCGCGAACACCCGAGCCCAGTCGCCCCATGCCTCGGCAAACAGGTCGTCGGCGACGACCCGGTTCACGACCGCGGCCGAGAGTGCCTCGTCGGAGCCGATCGTCGCCCCAGACGCCAGCCATTCCAGCGCCCGGGCCGGACCGACCAGGCGGGTCAGCAACCAGGCCCCACCGAAGTCGCCGCTGAAGCCCAACTGAGCCCATCCGGTGAGAAAGCGAGCCGAAGCCGAAGCGATTCGGAGATCGCAGGCCAGGGCCAGGGACAGGCCGGCGCCGGCCGCTGGCCCGTTCACGGCGGCGATCGTCAACCTCGGATGGTCGTACAGATCGAGCACGAGCGCAGCGTCGGCCAGCAGGGCGGCCTCGCGCTCGGCCGTCGACGGGCGGGTCCCGTCCGGGTTACGGGGACGGCTCTCGCGCACGTCACCCCCGGCGCAGAACGCCCCGCCGGCGCCGGTGACGACGATGCAGCCGACATCGGTCGCCTCGGCGAACTCGCGTAGCGCACTGCGGATCGGCGGGTACATGTCAGGATGGAGCGCATTGCGCCGCTCGGGTCGGGTGAGCGTGATGACGGCCACCCGATCGGTGACCCGGATGTCGACCACGTCGGTCCCGGTGGGGACGATCCGTTCGGTCACGGTGGTCAGGGTGGTCAGGAGCGGGCGAGGACGGGCGGCCGGCGCCACGCCCGGATGACCGAGGTCACGAGGGTGCAGCGACGACGGAGCCCACGGTGATCATCTCGAGGAGATGAAGGGTCCGCTCCGCGATGCGCCACTCGCCGTTCACCTTCACCACCGAGTCGGTGTAGGTGCCGTTGGCGATGTCGACCGTCCCGTCGGTCCGCACGTGCGTGGCGTGGAGGTACGACTCCATCCGGGCACGCTCGCCGCCGACGTTGCCACCGTCATCGCCTCCGTCACCGTCGAGCTGAACGAAGAAGCTCCCCATGAGGTGCTGGGTGGCGGTGTAGGGCGCGCCCGAGAACACGCCGGCGACGAAGTCGGCCCACGAGTCGGTTCCGACGGTGCTGAAGTCGGGTTCGCCCGCGGAAGGCGTGCCCGGGAAGTAGACGGTCGTGCGAGCGTCGTCGGTGAAGCATGTGCGGTAGATCGCCTTGCCTCGTTCGAGATCGCCGCTTCCGATGGCATCGGTGCCGCGGGCGTACCCGACCGCCAGGTCCTCGATCTCGATCCTCGTCGCCGGATCTGGTCGTTGTGACGCCACGGTTGCCCCCGGGTCGGCATGTCGGCGTCGTCGCGTCGCCGGACGGCGACCGATCGGCCGATCGACCGCCGAGCCTAACGGGCGCCCATCGGAGCGCGTCAAGGCCGGGACGGTGGCATGATCGGCCGGGTATCGGTCGCACCGCACACGGGGCGAAGCAACCTCGGAGGTTCGATGACTGACTGGCACGATGTCGGGACGGTGCCCGGGGATGACGGTCGTCGCCGCTGCGGGTGGGGTGCCTCGACGCCCGACTACGCCGCGTACCACGACGACGAATGGGGCCGACCGGCCGTCGACGACATCCGCCTGTACGAGAAGCTGTGCCTCGAAGGCTTCCAATCGGGCTTGTCGTGGCTGACGATCCTGCGCAAGCGCGAGGGTTTCCGCCGCGCGTTCGCCGGCTTCGACCCGGAGGTGGTGGCCTGCTTCGACGAGCGTGACGTCGAACGGATGCTGGCCGATGCGTCGATCGTCCGGCATCGGGGAAAGATCGAGGCTGCCATCGCCAACGCCAGCGCCACCTTGGCCGTCCGGGACCGGGTGGGCTCGTTGGCCGCGCTGGTGTGGTCGTTCGAGCCGACCCGTCGGGCGCGGCCGGCGCCCGAGCGCATGGGCGACCTGGCGTCGACGACACCAGAGTCGACCGCGCTGGCAAAGGAGCTCAAGCGTTTCGGCTTCCGCTTCCTCGGCCCCACGACGTGCTATGCCGCGATGCAATCGCTGGGCGTCGTCAACGACCACATGCACGGCTGCCACGTGCGCCAGGCCTGCGAGCGCGACCGCCGCACGGCAGCCGTCCCTACCCGTCGCGCCCC
>VFJJ01000189.1 GCA_009886115.1 Actinomycetota bacterium | reverse complement strand
GCCGCCGAGATCCTCGAGCGGGTCGGGATCGCCGACATCGCCGACGTGACCGTGGGGACGCTTCCGACTGGTACGGCCCGCCTCGTCGAGGTGGCCCGGGCGCTGGCCACCGGACCCAAGGTCCTGCTCCTCGACGAGCCGTCGTCGGGCCTCAACGAGCACGAGACGGGTGAGCTGGCGACCTTGCTGCGCCAACTGTGTGCCGACAGCTTGGCCATCCTCCTCGTCGAGCACGACATGGCCTTCGTGATGGGCCTGTGCCAGGTGATCTACGTCCTCGACTTCGGCTCGATCATCGCCGTGGGCACCCCGGCCGAGGTGCAGGCCGACCACGCCGTGCGGGCCGCGTATCTCGGCGACGAAGGAGCAGCCGCATGACGGGCGCCGCCGACGTCGCCGCGGTGCCCGTCCTCGAGCTCGTCGGCATCCGGGCCGGCTACGGGACCATCGACGTGCTCCACGGTGTCGACCTCACGGTCCACAGTGGCCAGGTCGTGGCGCTGCTCGGGCCCAACGGGGCGGGCAAGAGCACCACGTTGGCCGTGGCCAGCGGTCAGATCCGCCCCACGTCGGGCTCGGTGAAGATCCTGGGTCGGGAGGTCAACGGCGTCTCGCCCGACAAACTGGCCCGGGCCGGCGTGTGCACCGTCCCCGAGGGCCGCGGAATCTTCCCCAACCTCACCGTCTCCGAGAACCTCCGTATGGCCACCTACTCCGGTGCCAAGTTCAAGGACGTGCAGGAACGGGCCTTCGCCCAGTTCCCCCGGCTCAAGGAGCGGCACAACCAGCTGGCCGGCACGCTCTCGGGCGGCGAGCAGCAGATGCTCTCGATGTCGCGGGCGCTGGCCACCAACCCGGCGCTGCTGATGCTCGACGAGCTCTCGATGGGCCTAGCGCCGCTGATCGTTGAAGAGCTGTACTCGCACGTCGCCGAGTTCGCCCGTCAGGGCCTGTCGATCCTCATCATCGAGCAGTTCGCCCAGGCCGTGCTGGGTGTGGCCGACAGCGCCCACATCATGTTGCACGGGCGCATCGACCGCAGCGGCCCCCCGAAGGAGATCGCCGAGATCCTCGCTGCGGCCTACCTGGGCATGTCGTGAGCCGTATCTCGCGATGCGTGACTCGCAGCGCGCACCACCCGCCGTTTCCCACCACCGCACCGAAAGGTCCGAGAGGATGACCATGAGCGAGACCGCTGATCTCACCAAGGCTCCGGCTGCCGCGACGCCGACGCCCGCACCGGCACCGCCTGAAGGCGGGACGTCTCCGAGACTCCAGCAGTTCAAGCAGGAGGTCGACGCGCTGAAGGTCTCGGGCGGTCAGGCCAACCCGGAGAAGAAGGGGCTCACGCTGGGCGTCGTCGCGTGGGTGGCCGCGGTCGTCCTCGAGTTCTGGGCCTACTTCGGCTCCAACGGTACCGAAGATCCCTTGGCGCAGAACGACTTCCTCATCCTCTCGATCTTCGGCGCGACGTTGGCCGTGATCGGGACGGGCCTGGTGGTCAGGTACGCGCTCACCCGCTACTTCCGCTACTGGCTGGTCCGGCTCATCTACGAGGACCGCGAGCAGACCGACCGCCTGATCGCCGCCCTCGAACGCCGCCCTTGAGCACCACGTCTCCAGGCGGCGACGGGTCGCCGTTCGTCAACCAGGAAGCCCACATCGAGCGCATCAACCGGGGTGAGCCGGCGCCTGCCGACCTCCAGCGCCTCGTCGACGGGATCCGCTCGCTCATGGCCTGGTCGGTCAGCGCCCGTCCCGAGCACGACTGCGTCGACTTCGGCGCCGTCGCCAATCTGGTCGAGGCGGCCGTGGCAGCCTTGCCGGAGGGGACCACGCTGGCGTCGCGCTATGTGGACGACGAGGGCCGAGCCGGCGTCGGTTCGTTCAACCCCAACCGCCGTGGCACCCATCCTCTGTTGGGCACCGCCAACCCGGTGGCGCCTCCCATCTTCATCACCGCGGCCGACGGGATGGTCACCGGCGATCTCGTGTTCGACGTGCACTACGAAGGCAACGTCGGCTGGGCCCACGGGGGGTTCATCGCCGCCGGCTTCGACATCGTGTGCGGCCAGTCCACACTGGCCAGCGGCCAGGGCGGCCCCACCGGCACCCTGTCGGTGCGCTACGTGAGCCCCACCCCGGTGGGCGTCCCGCTGCGCTACACGGGATGGGTCGATCGGGTCGAGGGCCGCAAGATCTTCGTGGGGGCCCGTCTGGCCGTCGTCGCCGACGACCGCACCTGCGCCACCGCCGAAGCCATCTTCATCGCCCGGGCCGACTGACCCACTGACCCACTGACCCACTGACCCACTCGATCCGTTCTTTGTGTCTGCGACCGCGCTGGGCGTGGTCCCAGACACAAAGAAGCGGGTTGGACGGCGGGCTACACGATGTCGACGGGGGTTCCCAGGGGGAGGTCCATCTCGATCAACCGGGTGACCGCGGCGTTCGAGATGCGGATGCAACCGTGCGAGGCGTCGGTCCCCAGGGCGCCCGGCGAGTTCGTGCCGTGGATGGCAACCTGGCCCGGGCCGCCCCCGAACTGCAGCAGCACCTCGGAGAACGCCGACAGTCCGAGCGCGTAGGGCCCGTAGGCGCCACCAGGGTTGGCGAGCTTCCAGGTCTCGGAGACGAAGAACCTGCCCGCCGGGGTGGGCGTGGCGGCCGTGCCGACGGCGGCGGTCGTCGAGAACACCTCGACACCGGCGTCGTAGACCTTCACGGTGTGGGCCCGACGGTCGACCACGACCCGGAACGGGTCCTTGACCAGATCGATGTCACGCAGGTCCATCCAGGCGGTGTTCCCGTTGGGGCGCTGCGCCAGCATCACCTCGGCCCGGGAGCCGACGATGCGCACGACGCGGAGGTGGACGGTCTGCTGGGCCGGGTTCGGGCTCGACACCACCGAGGCCGCGCTGACCGTCCCGGTGCTGGCGTTGAACACCGGCGTGGCCGACGCCTTCACGCGAGCGACCATCGTGACCGGGCTCGACTCGAAACCCGGGAACGCGTTGCCGTACAAGAGCGACAGGGCCGCGCCACCGGTGCTGGCCGCGCTCGGCGTCGCCAAGCCGAGGACGGCGCCGTTGAGACCCTTCCCCAGGAGATCTCCGAGGAAGGGGGCGTCGCCGTGAGGCGTGACCGAGCCGTCGGATCGGGCCACCCAGTAGCCGCCGCCGGTCCGGGTGCGGACCAGGCCCACCACGGGATGCTGGCCGTCGCCGCCGGTTGCCCGGGTCGCGCTCAACACCGGTGCGTCACCGAACGCGGCGATCAGGCCGTCGGTCGCGGCGATCCAGTAGCCCTTGCCGCTCGCCGTGGGAGCGAAGCTGACGACGGGTGCAGCGGTGCGATCTTTGGCGTCGCCGAGGTCCTGCGCCGTCCCGAACGGATACACCTCGCCGTCGGAGCCGAGCATCCAGTAGCCGCCACCGGCGGGAACGGGAGCGAAGCCCACGATGGGAGCCGTCGGCGGTGTGCTGCCCAGGCTGCCGACGAAGGTGGCGTCACCGAAGGAGAACACGCCACCGTCGGTGGCGACCATCCAGTAGCCCTTCCCGGTGATCGTGGGGACGATGCCCACCACCGGGGCGTTGAGCGTGAGCCCGCCGGTCGAGCCGTGGTAGCGGGCGTCACCGAACGCGAACACGCCGCCGTCGAGCGCCACCAGCCAGTACCCCTTGCCGGTGGGCGTGGGCGCCAGGCCGACGACCGGGGCGTTGAGCTTGGAGCCACCCATCGAGCCGTAGAACGTGGCGTCACCGAACGAGAACACGCCACCGTCGAGGCTGAACTGCCAGTAACCCGTCTCGGCAGCGGGTCTGCTCGCCGGCGCGGGAGCGGCCGGGACGGGGGCGGCCTGGACGTCGTCGGCCGTGATCGCCGGGACAGCGATGCCGCTGCCGGCGACGACCGTCAGCGCGATGATGGTGGCGAGCTTGTTGAAGCCGAGACGGGTCAAACGGTCTACCTCCGGGTGCCGGTGGGTGCGTCGAACCTATCGGCCGTCCCGGCACTTTCGATACGACTACCGCGGGAATTGATCGAGGCTTGATGGTGCCTTCACCAGGCAGCCCGGTTTTTCCGATCTTTCGGCGCCCACGGTGTCACGAGTCGCCGTCCTGCGGTGTGTTCAGGGTGTGAGCGAGCCGCTGCAGCATGCCGACCGGGTGATCGTCGAGCAGCTCTACCCGGCG
>VFJJ01000056.1 GCA_009886115.1 Actinomycetota bacterium | reverse complement strand
CGGTCATCTGGATCCAGCTCATGCGGGCCCCGTCGCCCCGATCGGGACTGGCCACCACCGCCAGCCCGGACTGCTCGGCACCGGGGACGGTCGACGCGAAGTCCCACGCCGCTTCGAAGTGGGGCTGGAGAGGGCCGGAGGTTCCGTCGCCCTGCGCGGTGGTCTCGCCAGCCTCGTCGTCCAGGGACGCGGAGAACGTTTGGTCGCCGAAGCTGCCGCTCGTCACGGCGTTCGAGATCCGCAAGCTCCGGTCGCCGAACGTCGCCACGATGCCCGAACCGTCGACGATCTGATGGTCGTAGGCGCCCGTGGCGCTCCAGCCACCTTGGCCGTTCGGCGTGCCGATCGCGAAGGTCTCGAAGGTCTCGAAGTCGATGAGCGTGCTGTCGGCTCCTCCGGGGACACCGGCGGCGGTGACCATCACGCCGGTGGAGATCATCAGTGCAACGGTCGTCATGACACTCCGGCCCTTGACCATGGCAAGCTCCTCGCGTTTCGAGCGTCGGAACTCGTTGATTATCTCCTCATGGCGCCCCGAGATGGAAGGGCACAAGGTCCCGAGAAGGCCGATCACGATCTCCGAACGTCACGGCGCCGGCCCAGGGCCAGGCTCAGCGCTTGCTCAGCGCAGGTCGACGATCTCGTGGGCGTTCAGGTTGACGAACTCGGGTGTGGGGTCGTCGAGGATGATCGTGTCGTGGTCGACGACGGCCGGCGCGTCGGGTTCGTAGACAGGCAGGTCGAGACCGGTCAGGAGACCACGGCCGATCGCGACGCTGACGGCCTGGGCCCGGGTCTTGACGGCCAGCTTGTCGAAGATGCGGGTCTTGTGGTTCTCGACGGTCTTGGTGGTGATGCCGAGCCGTCGGGCGATGCCCTTGTTGGCCAGGCCGTCGGTCATGGCGGAGAGCACCTCGAGCTCACGTGAGGTGAGCGCTGCGGGGCGGTTCGAGTCGCCGGCCTTCTCGGCCCGGAGGGTGCGCCATTCCTCGAGGACGGCGTCGGTGATCGCGGGGTGCAGGTAGGCGGTGCCGTCGGCCACGGCGCGTATGGCATCGGCCAGGTGCTCGGAGGACGAGGTGAGGGCGACGAGACCCGAGATGCCCCGCGACAGCAACACCGTGATCTGCTCGGGAGAGTGGTCCTCGGTCATCACCACGAGGCGAGCGCCGGTGGCGGTGAGCTCGTCGAGGCGGCTCTCGATCGGGCCGTCCTCGATGCCGGAGTCGAGCACGATGACATCGGGCCGGTGCTCGCGGCTGTGGCGCACCATGGCCGTGACGGTCTCCTCGGCGCCGGTGACGGTGAAGCCCCGACGACGGCACACCGTCATGAGCGCCTCGCGGGCGAAGGGTGCGGAATGGGCGATCGCCACGCGAAGCGTTGCCCGAGCAATGTCGACAGTCACGCGCCAACCCTACGAAATCGTAGGCCGACGGGAGAAGGGGTCGTTGCCCCGCCACGAGTGGGGAGGATCTCCCCGCTGGCATGTCGGGGACGAAGCAACGGGGAGGGCGAGCGTTGGTTCGGGCGGTTGGTCACACTCGTGAAGTTAGCCAGCGGTGAGATGACCAGAAACCACAGGATCGTTGCCGGCGGGCCGATGGTCGGCGGGATCGCGGAGGTCGATCGTCACGCCGTCGTTGCCCTCGATGCCGTCGTTGCCCTCGATGCCGTCGATGCCGTCGATGGCGTCGGGGAGTCCTCGCCGCGTGGTCACGGCGCCCGGTGCGTCGGTGACCAGACCGAGGGAGTAGGCGCGGCTCACGGCCTGGGCCCGATTGCGGACGTTCAGCTTGCGGAACAGGCGGCTCTGGACGTTCTCGACGGTCTTGGGTCGCAGTTCGAGCGACCGTGCGGTCTGCTTGACCGAGTCGCCGCGCACGATCGAAGCCAGGATCTCCAGCTCCCGGTTCGACAGGTTCACGTCGGCCGCGGTCGTTCCGAGCCGTGATCGGCGCACCGCCTGGACGAACGACCGGGTCTGGTGCGGGGTCAAGATGGTGCCGCCCGCGGCGACCGCGGCCATCGTGGCGCGCAACACCGCGGTGTCGACGGCGCTGGAGAGGATGGCGTCGGCCCCGTTGAGGATGGCCTCGACGGTCTGCTCGGGCCCGAGCTCACCCGAGGTGATGACGACGGCCGAGTGGCCGTGCTCACGGATGCCAGCCCAGTGCTCAGGCGCCGGATCGACCAGCACCGCGATCGTGGTGGTATCGCCGGGCTGGGAGGGAGCCGCGGCGCCGGCTCCGACGGAACGGCCCACCGGCAGGCGCTCGGCGACCACAGCGGCGTCGAGCACGACGCCGATGAGGTCACGCGCCACCGACGGCTCCCCCACGACGACCACCGAGATCGTGGCCGGACGATGCTCGTTGACGATCGTCATCGGGTGGTCCCCGTCGCTCGAGATGTGGTTGTGGCACGTCCGTCGGGGGCCGACCGGCTGGGGCCCCGGGCTGATCGGTCGGGATGGGCTAGGCGTCGGCGAGAAGCCGTTGGCCGCGCAGATCGATGAGGCCGGCCCGCATGGCGATCGACACCGCGTGGGCCTGGTTCTGCACGCCCAGCTTGGCGAACAGGCGCTGCTTGTGGTTCTCGACGGTCTTCGGGCTGATCCCCAGGCGGGGCCCGATCTCGCCGGTGGTCATCCCGGCTGCCACGAGCCGGAGCACGTCGAGCTCGCGGCCAGTCAACGGAACGGTCGTTCCTTGGCGAGGCGTTCGGGGGCCGATCGCGATGACCTCGGAGATGTCGGCGTCGCTCGTGATGGCGCCGACCAACTCGGAGAGCTCGGTCCCGTGGGGCAGCACGGTGGCGGCGCCGAGCGCCTGCAGACGGTTCCCGTTCGTCCACGATCGGCGGGTCGAGACGGCGACGATGCGCAGGGTCCGGTGCCGCCGTCGCAGCGCCGACACCAGTGCCTCGGCGTTCATGTCGGCGTCGAGCAGGAGCACCGCGACGTCGGGGCGCTCACGTTGACACAGCTCGAGCAGGGTGCCGTCGTCGGTGCTGACTCCGGCCAGCACGATGCCGGGGCGCTGCCCGAGCACCATCGAGAGCCCGTCGAGCAGGATCCGGTGTCGGCCAAAGAGCACGGCCGAAACCGGCGAGGTGACGATCTCGGGTTCGCCAGGGCGAGCCGCGGATGCCGGTTCCGAGAGATCGATGAGATCGGGGACCGATGCTGCGGCGGTGCCGGTCGGGCGCACGCTCTGGTTCATGGCCCCTGGTCCGGGGTTCGCCGTGGGGGCTGTCGAACTCATGGGATGGTCGCCTCGTCTGATGGAATCCCCGCAGGGGATATCGGCTGGGCGGTTGTCACCAGCGGCCTGAGTGATGGACGTCGCACGCATCGTCGCCGATCGTGGAGCGGAGATCAACTCTTTCCGTCGCTGGAGACTCACCTGCTGCGTTCATCCCAGGGTACTCGTCCGTTCTGGGTGACTCGTCCGGCCTGGAGGCCGAATACCCCCGGGGGCGTTCACGGGGTCGTGGGGTTTGCCCTCCGGGGAGCGCCGCCGATCACGCGATCCTCGGCCCCTGGCCGGTCGCATGGGATTTCCGGCACGTCCCGGGCTCCCCCTCAGGGGTTCTCGCCCCGGGGAATTCCATTCCCGGGTAACCCTGTGACCCGGTTCAGCATCGAACGTCTGACGTGCTCGACATGCCGCAGGGTCAGGTCACTCTGAGTTGTGAACGGGTGCGCTCGGTGAGCGTTTGCTAGCTGGGCTCGTCTCCGGCGAGCACGCTGGCGGCTCGGCGGGCCAGGTGGCTCAGCTCGTCGGCGGTGATCCGGTAGGCCGCTCGGGGCTGCCCGATCGGATCTGCGACGTCGTCGAGGTCGTTCGAGCCGAGCAGGTCATGAAGCGCGCGGTGGCTCTCGAGCGCGACGCGATCGAGCCAGGGCGCGATCGCCTCGTCGGGCATGCGCCGCTCACCGGTCGAGGCTCGCCGAACGAGCTCCTTGAGCGTGAAGGTTCGTGCGAACGCTCCGGGTACGAGCTCGACGATCCGTCGCACGTGCTCGCGGGTCATCGTGAGCACGAGATCGGTGCGCTGCAGCATCTCGACATCGATCTGTCGGCTGCGGCGGTCGGGGCCGACCGCCAGCCCGTGGTCGATCAGCAGCGCCTGCACCGAGTGGGGATGTACGGGCTGGCCTCCGGGCAGGAACCCCGCGCTCGTCACGATCGCTCGCACGCCCACGCGATCGAGCTCGTTGCGCAGGAGCGCTTCTCCCATCGGGCTGCGACAGACGTTGGCTGTGCACACCACGAGCACGTCGAGCCCGGCATCGGATCCGTCGGGCGTGTCGGGTCGGGTCGGCTCGGTTTCGGTCGGCGGGGGCGTGGGCGTAGACCCGACAGGCGGGGACGTGGACGTGGACGGGTGCCGGGGCTCGGGCGGTGTCGGGGCGTGTCGGGGAGCACGTCGGGGACGGGGGAGGCGCAGGCTCATCGAGCGGCGAGGGTAACCGCCTGGGATCTGAGGCCTCGCGACCGGCTCTAAACTGCGGTCCATGACCGTGACATCCACGACGCCATCGACAGCCACGGGTCCTTCGACCCCGGCCCGTGGCGAGCCCCGCATCCGGCTCGCCCGCTACGACGCCGGCGAGGAGGAGGTCGAGGCGATCAGGTCGGTCATCACCTCGGGATTCCTCACCAACGGGCCCAAGACCGCCGAGTTCGAGCGGGTCTTCGCCCAGCGCCACCAGGTCGATCACGCGGTGGCCTTTGCCAATGGCACCGTGGCCCTGCAAGCGCTGTACCTGGCTGCTGGGATCGGTCCGGGCGACGAGGTGATCGTTCCGTCGATGACCTTCATCTCCACCGCCACCTCGGTACTGCACGTCGGCGCCACGCCGGTGTTCGCCGACGTCGATGCCGAGACGTACAACCTGTCGCCGGCGGCCGTCGAGGCCTGCGTGACCTCCCGTACCAAGGCCATCGTGCCCGTCCACTACGGCGGTCAGCCGGCCGACATGGACGAGCTCCGCATGGTCGCCGCTTCGTGTGGAGCGCTCGTCTTCGAAGATGCCGCCGAGGCCCACGGCGCCTCGTACCGGGGCCGTCCCGTGGGCGGGTTGGGCGACGCGGCCATGTTCTCGTTCACCCCCACCAAGAACATCACCACGGGCGAGGGCGGGATGATCACCACGGGCTCCGCCGAGCTCGCGGCCACCATGCGGCTCCTGCGCTCGCACGGCCAGACCGCCCTCTACGAGCACGCCATCCTCGGCTACAACTGGCGGATCACCGAGCTCCAGGCGGCCATGGGCGTCGTCCAGGTCGGTCGGCTCGACGCCATCCTGGCCCGCAAGCGCGCCAACGCCGAGCGGATGGAGGTGCTGCTCGCCGCCGTGCCCGGCATCTCCCGCCCGGTCGTTCGAGCCGATCGCGAGCACGTCTACATGCTCTACACCTGCCTCGTCGACGACGGCATCGAGCGCGACGCCGTGCTGGGCGCCATGCTCGATCGCGGGGTCGAGGCCCGGCTGTACTTCCCGCCGGCTCATCGTCAGCCCGTGTTCCTGGTCGACGGGCGACCGCCGGCCGAGCTTCCCGTCACCGACGACCTGGCCCGGCGCATGCTCTCGGTGCCGTTCCACTCGCTGCTCTCGAACACCGAGCTCGTCGACATCGTCGACACCCTGCGCGAGGCCCTCGCCGCCGCCGGAGCCTGATCAGCGGGCTCAGGCTGGGGCTCGAACCGGGCGAGGCCCTCGTCTGGCTGCGCCTCTCCGCGGCCCTGCTGCCGGCGCGGCCGCCGCGGCCGCGACCCGGCCTGGGGCCGCGACCCGGCCTGGGGCCGCGACCCGGCCTGGGGCCGCGGGCCGCGGGCATCGCTGCAGCGTCGGCGAAGGAGACATCCCGGGCCAAGGGGACCGATGTCGCCGGGTCCGCTTCAGGGTCGCCGGTCGCGGCCGAAGCCTCCTGAGATCACCACGGACGGTGGTCGTGGGCGGGAGGCTTCCGCGGCATGGCGGCGCGATCAGGCAGCACATCGGGACAACGGCGCGTCGCGTCGCTCCAGCGGCTCGCGCTGTGCGTGACGGTGGTGGCGGTCCTTGCTGGGGGCCGCCTGGTCGGGCTGCCGTCGTCGGGCGAGGATCGGGCCGACGCCTCGGTCAGCGCCACCGGTGACACCCGTTCGACGAGATCGAGGGTCGCGTCCGATCGCCGAGATCGAGCGTCTCAGCGAGCGGACTCCGAGGCCGGCACCCGTCCCGACGCACCGACGGCACGATCGGACGAACCCGCTGCCCCGACGGGTTCAACGCACCTCAGCCCGGACGACAGCCCGGACGGCGCTGGCGACGCCGACGGTGGCCGGGCGGTGCTCGCGCTGACGGCCCGCTCGCTGGTCGATCCGGCGACCGTGGCGGCCATCGACGAATCGGGCGAGCTCGACGGCGCTCCGTACCGCGTGGTGGTGCCGAAAGCGTGGAACGGCACGCTGGTCGTGTTCGCCCACGGGTTTCGGGCGGCCGCGCCCGACCTGGTCACCCCCGAGGACCGATCGGTCATGCTCGGACCGGCCCGAGCCGACGTCGACGCGCTCCTGGCCGCCGGGTACGGCCTGGCGGGAACGGCCTATCGCAGCAACGGGTGGGCGATCGAGGACGCCACCGGGGATGTCGCGGCGCTCGCCCTCCACGCCTTCGACCGGATCGGCGGCCGTCCGCCCCGGGTCGTCGTGTGGGGCGAGTCGATGGGCGGGCTCGTGACGGTCGCGGCCATCGAGGCCCGTCCCGACGTGTTCGACGGGGCGATCGCGCTCTGCGGCATCGTCGGCGGGTCGCTCGAATGGTGGGACACCAACGGCCTGGCCCTGGCCGAGGCCTACGCCGCCGCCTTCGGATGGCCGGCGCGCTGGGGCACGCCCGAGCATCCCGCAGCCGATCTGAGCTGGGCCGACGACGTCGCTCCGCTGGTGTCCCGCCAGTTGGGCGATCCGGCCAACCAGGAGCGCTTCGAGTTCATCCGGCTCGCCATCGGGGCCGACCCGTCCGACTTCTACACGGGCGGGCTCTGGCTCACGATGAGCCTGGCCACCGAGGCACGCGTCGAGCTCACCCGACGCGCCGGCGGGCAGCCGCTGTCAGCGCCCGACGACGGCTGGATGCTCGACCTCGAGGCTCGCCGTGAGCTCACGGCCTCTGGCCTCGACGTCGACACCCTCCTCGGTGCGATGAATCGGCGTGCGGCGTTGGTCGAGACCGACGGCGCCGCACGGGCGTACCTGGCCGCACACGCCGAGCCCAGCGGCGAGCTCACCAGACCCGTCCTCAGCATCCACACGGCGGCCGACACCATCGTTCCCCTCGACAACCAGGAGCGATACCGCCAGCGCGTCGTCGCTGCCGGCTCGGCCGGGCTGCTCGCCCAGGCCGTCGTTCCGACGACCGGGCATTGCACCTTCACGCCCGAAACGCTCACGGGCGCGCTGTCGACCATGACGGACTGGCTGGAGACGGGCGCCGTACCCTCCCCGGCCGAGCTCCTGGGGGTGACTACGCTCGCCGGTCGGTGACGACTGACTCCGAGCCCCCCGAGGGCGCATCCGCCGAGGGCTCTCCGGGCGCCCTCCCGCCCGCTCCCGGACCGGGGCCGGCCGTCGAGCCCCGATCTCGGGCCGAGTGGAAAGCGACCCGGGTCCGAGCCGCCGAGACCGGGGGAGCCGGCACCGGCGGTCGTCGGGACTCGCCGCGCAACGCTCGACGACGTCTCGGTGTCACAACGGTCGCTTCGACCCTGGTGCTCGCCGTTGCCATCGTCGTGATCGTGGTGCTCGCCGATCGTGCGGGCGACGACCCGGATATCGCCGACCCCTCCGCCGCCGCCTCCGCCTCCGCCTCGGCTGCCGCCTCCGCCTCGGCGGCCGCTGACGCCGCCGGTGGAGGAGGCGGTGGATCGTCGGCGTCGTCCCCGGTGGCGGCGACGGTCACGACCACGGGCATCGAGGCGCCGACCCCGCCGCCGACCCCGCCGCCGACCACAACGACCGTGGCACCGCTTCGGCTCGATGCCATCACCGTGGGGTTCGTGAACCAGCACGAGAGCGAGGTGGGCTCGTTCCCCGAGATCTCCGAGGCGTTCGCAGCGGCCGCCGAGTATGTGAACGACGAGCTCGACGGGGTTCGTGGCGTGCCCGTCGAGCTGCAGTTCTGCCTCACCGACGGCACGCCCGACAGCTCACGGCGCTGCGGAGAGCTGATGGTGGCCGTCGAAGCCCGGGTGGTGCTGCTCGGGGTCGACTTCGGCTCGCCCGCCCTCTATCCCGTCCTCGCCGAGGCCGACATCCCGGTCGTGGGCGGGATTCCCCGGCTGTTGCAGGACTACGGCGCCGAGGAGGCCCGCTTCTTCGTGGGCGGGTCGCTCACCCAGCTCCCGGCGTTGGCCGCCTACGCCCGCGGCGAGCTCGAGGCCGACACGGTCGCCGTCGTGACGGCCGACGCGCTCGCCAGCGACACCCTCGCTCGCATCCTCGTGATCGACCCGCTCGAGCGTGCCGGCGTCTCGGTCGTCGACGTCTCACCGGCCGAGGCTCGAGCCGATCTGGCGCCGGGTGGACGGGCGGCAGGCGTCGACGCCGTGATCGTGCTGGCCGAGCCCGATTCGTGCGCGGCCCTGGCGGCGGCCGGTCGATCGAAGCCCGTCCTGATGAGCGGGGCCTGCGAGGGGGTCGACGCCACGTCCGGCGGCCGGCGCTTCTACGCCAGCGAGGCGGTCGTGACCGCGGGCACCGAGGCGGGCGATGCGTTCGCCGAGGCGATGCGGGGACGCGATCGCGGCGGCCTGGCCGCGGTGGCCTTCTCGGCCCTGGTCGACGTCGCCGACCTGCTGTCCCGGAGCTACGACAGCCGCGGGCGTCCCCTCGACGTGCTCGAGGTGCTCGACGACCGCGCTGAGCGTGCCCGCTTCCTCGGCGGCTCGTACCGCTGCGACCAACGCCTCGCCCTGGCCCCGTCGGTGTGCGGATCGTCGGTGGCGATCGTGGAGATCGGCGTCGACACGCCCCCGGTGTGGATCGACGGCACCGCCCTGCTCTCCGACGACTGACCGCCGCTCGGCCCCGTCCGGCCCGGCGGGGCGCCGCCCGGGGGGCCCGGCGGGCAGAATGCACTCCATGCGCGTGTGGACCGATCACCTCCTGCCCCGCTTCACCGACCGGGCCCTCGGCACGAAGCGGGTCGGGCGCCTGCGCGAGCGGGTGTGCGCCGGCCTGCACGGGACCGTCGTCGAGGTCGGCTTCGGCTCGGGGACCAACGTCGGGTACTACCCGCCCGAGGTCGAACGCCTCCTGGCCGTCGAACCCTCGACCGTGGCTCGTCGCCTGTCGGAGCAGCGCATCGCCGGGGCGCCGCCGGGCTTGAGCGTCGAGTTCGTGGGGCTCGACGGGGCCGGGATCGTGCTCCCCGATGCATCGTGCGACGCCGCCTTGTCAACGTTCACGCTGTGCACGATCCCCGACGTGGAGGGTGCGCTGGCCGAGCTGCGACGGGTGCTCAAGCCCAATGGGCGCTTGCACTTCCTCGACCACGGCCTCTCTGACGACCCCCGGGTCGAGCGCTGGCAGCACCGCCTCGACGGGGTGCAGCAACGCTGGGCCGGGGGCTGCCACCTCGACCGCCCCATCCGTCAGCTCGTCGAGCAGGCCGGCTTCAGCGTGATCGAGTGCGAGCGACCGACCCTGCCCGGTCCGAAGATCCTGGGCGCCCTCTATCTCGGGACGGCTCACGTCGCTGCTTGAGCCGGTCGCGCCCGGGCCCTCGGTCTGTCCCCGGAGTGCCGCCGCGGTGACGGCGGCTCGGCGACATGCTCGTCAGCTGCCGCCGCTCATCGTGGTGATCGTGTCGCCGGGGGGCGGGGCCGGTGGCGCCGGCGCGGGAGGCGCAGGAGCGGGCTCCGGTGGCGGTGCGGGTGTGGGGGGCTCAGCCGGGCCGGGCGGCGGAGCCGGAGCCGGAGGCGGGACCGGGGCCGGAGGCGGGGCCGGGGCCGGAGCCGGGACCGGGGGCGGGGCCGGAGCCGGAGCCGGAGCGAAGCTGCCTGCCGGTCCGCT
>VFJJ01000118.1 GCA_009886115.1 Actinomycetota bacterium | reverse complement strand
GACCTCCTCGTCGATGATCCCCACCTGGAGACCAGTGGCCGCCAGGATGATGCCGGTCGCGCCCCGGGCGTTCAACCCCCAGGCGATCGCCCAGGCCTCCCGCCCGATCCCCGCTCTCGGTGGCGAGACCCTACCGAGCCCATCCTCGACCACGCTGGACGGCGCCAGGTCTCGCCACCACGCACCAACCGTCTCGCCGGGAGGGCTGACCGATAGCATCCGGCCGAACCTGGGTTCGTGCAGGGGGGGACATCATGAGCATCGACATCGGGTCACGCGACGATCTCGGGTCACTCGACGATCTCGACATCCACACCGCTCGTCTCTACGGCGAGCACGGTTACCCGTGGGCGGCGTGGGACCGTCTGCGCGCCGAGGCGCCCGTCTACTGGTACGACCGCCCCGGGATCACGCCGTTCTGGGCGATCACCCGATACGACGACATCCGGTTCGTCTCGGCGAGCGACGGGCTGTTCATCAACGGCGGGCCGCGGCTGCGGCTGATGACGACCGAAGAAGACGAGCGGATGGCCGTCGGCATGGCGCAGCGGGCCAAGCACTATGGCTGGGATCCGGACGAGCCCATGGACTTCATCTTCATGGACCGACCTCGCCACACCAAGTTCCGGTCGCTCACCAATCGGCGCTTCACCCCGCGGGCGATGCGCACGCTCGAGAGCGATCTCGAGGAGTACGCGCAACGGTTCACGTCCGAGTTCGTCGAGATCCTCGAACGCGACGGGGCCGCCGATCTTGTCGCCGACTTCGCCGTGAAGCTCCCCCTGGCGACGATCTGCGGGCTGATGGGCCTCCCGGTCGACGACTGGGCGCGGGTGCACATGTACACCGAGATCCTCTTCGACAACGACGACAACAGCCGGTGGCGCCTCGACGGCGAGACGGCCCAGGCACAGCGTGATCGCATGGTGGCCGAGTTCCGCGGGTATCTCGACGAGCTGATCGCCGAGCGGCGGACCACCCCGAGCGACGACCTCGCGGCCGCCGTCGTCCACGGCCGGGTCGACGGCTGCCCGCTCACCGATCAACAGCTCAATGGCTACCTCTTCGTCCTCGTCGCCGCCGGCAACGAGACGACCCGCAACGCCACGACGCGTGGGATCACGGCGCTGCTGGAGCATCCCGACCAGCTCGAGCGGCTCCTCGCCGACGACAGCCTCGTCGACTCCACCGTCGAGGAGATCCTGCGCTGGACCTCGCCGGTCATCCAGTTCGCCCGCACCGCCACCGCCGACGTCGAGCTGGGGGGCCAGACGATCCGGGCCGGCGACACCGTCGGGGTGTGGTACCCGTCGGGCAATCGCGACGAAGCCGCGTTCGCCGACCCGTACACGTTCGACGTCGCCCGGAATCCCACCAACCACCTGGGTTTCGGTCACGGCGTGCACTTCTGCCTCGGCGCCAACCTGGCCCGCTGGGAGCTGCGGGCGATGCTCCGGGCCGTGCTGCCGGTCCTGCCCCGCCTGGCGCTCGACGGCCCCCCCGACCGCCTCGGCCACCTGCACCTCGGCGCCGTCCGCCACCAGCGCGTCGGCCTCACGGCCTGATCGACGGAGACGCCATGGAGACCCTTCGAGACAAGGTCGTCGTCGTCACCGGTGGCGGTGGTGGCATCGGCGTCGAGCTGGGGGCGAGCTTCGGCCGCCGGGGCGCCAAGGTCGTCCTCGCCGACATCGTCCCGGCGCCCTTGGACGCGGCAGCCGATCGCTTGCGGGCCCAGGGGATCGACGCCGTTGCGGTGGTCACCGACGTCACCGACTTCGACTCTCTGTGTGCCACGCGCGACCGGGCGATCGACGCCTTCGGTGGCGTTCACGTGATCTGCAACAACGCAGGGATCGGCTCGGGCGCCAAGGGCGCCATGTGGGAGCACGATCTCAACGACTGGCGTTGGAGCTACGACGTCAACGTGTTCGGGATCATTAATGGCATCAAGGCGTTCGTGCCGATGCTCGTCGCCCAGGACGAAGGTCACGTGGTCAACACCTCGTCGGGCAACGGCGGGTTCACGCCCATGCCCCAGGCCGCGATCTACCCGGCGACGAAGGCCGCGGTGACCACGATCACCGAGTGTCTGTGGGGCCAGCTCCGGCTCGCGGGCTCGAAGGTGAGCGCGTCGATCCTGTACCCGTCGTCGACCGTCGGCGGGATCCTCAACACCGGGATCTGGCGCCCGGGAGCCAACCGCCCCGAGCGCTTCCGGCGCGAGAACGACACCGAGCCGCAGGGCAACGACACCCTCGAAGGCTTTCGGGCGCACATGCGCTCGCTGGGGGTGGAGTTGAAGGACGCCCCGCTCGACGAGATCGCCGAGATGTGCGTCGAGGGTGTCCTCTCCGACACGTTCTGGATCACCGCGCGCAGCGCCTTCCAGGACGAGCAGCTCCACAGCCGGCTGGAGTCGCAGCTCGCGGCAACAGAGCCGTCGTACCTCCTGCGGAACTCCTTGGACGCCTTGGGTAAGCGGGTGGGCGAATGAGCCCGACACTCGGCGATCCGGGGTGGTCCGGCGGAAGGCTCCCGCCTGCACACCGGTAGCATCCCTATGACGCCGCCCAAGGGGGAGCATCGTGGCCCGCACTGCCATCGTCGCCGACGCGAACGGCGCCGACCGCTACATCGTGGTCTCGTCCGATGGTCACGCCGGTGCCAACGTGGGCGAGTACCGGCCCTACCTGGCCAAGCGTTGGCACGACGAGTTCGACGCCTGGGCCGCGACGTTCGCGATGCCCTACGAGGACCTGCTCGGTGATCTCGGCGCGAGGAACTGGGACTCGGCCCGCCGGCTGCACGACTTGAACACCGACGGCATCGTGGCCGAGGTGCTGTTCCCGAACACCGTGCCGCCGTTCTTCCCCAAGGTGTCGCTCACCACGCAGCCGCCCGCGATCACCGCCGCCGACACGGAACGGCGGTGGGCGGGCCTGCAGGCGCACAACCGGTGGCTGGTCGACTTCTGCAACCAGGCGCCGGGGCGGCGCGCTGGTGTCGCCCAGATCACGCTGCACGACATCGAGGCGTCGGTTGCCGAGATCCGCTGGGCGCACGGGGCCGGGCTCCGCGGTGGTGTCCTGCTGCCGGGAACGCCGCCGGGCACCGACGTTCCGCAGCTCTTCGACCTCTGCTACGAGCCGCTGTGGCAGGTGTGCGAAGAGCTCGGCATGCCGTTGAACCACCACACCGGTAGCGCCTCGCCGCCCATGGGCCCGTCCGACGTCGATGCTGTGGTGTTCCTGCTCGAGGTGTCGTGGTTCGCGCACCGGGCCTTGACGCACCTCATTGTCGGCGGCGCACTCGAGCGCCATCCCGGGCTCAGGCTGGTGTTCACCGAGCAGGGCACCGCATGGGTGCCCGAGGAGCTGGCGAAGCTCGACTTCTTCTTCGACCGGATGAGTGGCGCCGGCGGATCGCAGGAACAGGTCTGGGGCCGTGCCGTGGTCGAGCGGCTGTCGCTCACGCCGAGCGAATACTGGGCCCGGCAGTGCCACGTGGGCGCCAGCTTCATCCGCCCCGCCGAGGTGCCGCTGCGCCACAAGGTGGGCGTCGATCGGATCATGTGGGGTAGCGACTATCCCCACAAGGAGTCGACCACCCCGTACTCCCGGGAGGCGTTGCGGCTGGCGTTCGCCGGTGTACCGACCGACGAGACGGCGATGCTCGTCGGCGGGAACGCCGCCGCGCTCTACGGATTCGACCTTGAAGCGCTGGCGCCGCTCGCCGCCGTGCACGGACCGCTCGTCTCCGAGGTGGCGACCCCGCTGGCGAGGGCCGACGTGCCGATCGAGGCGTACAAGTGCCCGGCGTTCGCGCCCCAGAGCACCGCCGCGGCCTGACGCCGCGGCTGATCGGAGCGACCCGATGCCTGCCAGGAGCCCCGTGCCCCCCATCGACGGCGACAACCGCGACAACGATCCGTACCTCGTCATCGCGGCCGACAGCCATGCCGGGCTGCCGACCGCGCAGTACCGCCAGTATCTCGAGACGAGGTTCCATCCGGCATTCGACGAGTTCCTCGCCGAACGGGCTGCGGTGCTCGAAGCGGTGACGAAGCTGGGCGTGCGCGACTCCACGTTCGCCCAGCAGTGGTTCGACGAGCACGACGAGGAGCTCGCCGGCGGCTGGGACGCGATCCGCCGCGACCAGACGCTCGACGCCGACGGCGTCGCGGCCGAGGTCGTCTACCCCGACGCCGATGCCGTCGAGAGCAGAACCTGCGTGCCGTTCGGCGCCGGTCTGGGCCTGTCGGGCGATCTCGATCCGGAGCTCGGTCTGGCCGGGGCCAAGGCCCACAACCGGTGGTTGGCCGAGCTGTGCTCGACGAGCCCCGAGCGCCGCTGCGGCGTGGCGCTCGTGCCGATCACCGGTGCTCTCGAAGACGTGCTCGCCGAGATCGACTGGGCCAAGGACCACGGGCTGGGGGCGGTCATGATCCCGGCCCGGTGGTGCAACCAGACGCCGTACCACGACGTCCGCTACGACGCGGTGTGGGCACGCTGCGAGGAGTACGCGATGCCGGTGGTGACCCACTCCGGGTCGGCGCCTCGCGACGAGTACGGCGACAATCTCGGCATCTACGTGACCGAGGTCACCTGGTGGCCCGCTCGGCCGATGTGGTTCCTCCTGTGGTCGGGCGTCTTCGAGCGCTTCCCCGGGTTGCGGTTCTGCACGACCGAGGGCGGCTGCTGGTGGCTGCCCCAGCTCCTGTGGTCGTGGGACCGTCTCTGGCTCGGTCAGAAGGGCGCCGAGAAGCTCGGCAAGCTGGCGTTCAAGGGCAAGGTCGAGATGCTCCCGAGCGAGTACGTCGACCGCAACTGCTTCACCGGCCTGGCGAACGTGAAGCGGCGTGAGCTCGGGATGCGCTATGAGATCGGCATCGACAACATGCTCTGGGGCACCGATTTCCCCCACCCCGAGGGAACCTGGCCCGCGACCCTCGCGGCGCTCAAGGCCACCTTCTTCGACATCCCGGTCCATGAGACGCGTCGGATGCTCGGGCTGTCGGCCGCCGAGGCATTCGGCTTCGACCTCGACAAGCTCCGTCCGATCGCCCAGAAGATCGGCCCGACGCCGAGCGACCTCGGTCAGTTGAGCGAGACCCAGACCGAGGAGGAACTCGTCGCCCGCTGGGCCCCGGTGAAGGCCGTCGGTCGCCACTGGCTGACCGGCCACGATTTCCCGTTGTACCCGATGTGACGATGTGACGAGACCGCCCGCCGGCCGTGTCGGCGGCAGCACCAGGAGACACGACATGGCCACCACGGTCGGGCAGTACTGCATCTACGTCGCCGACATCGAGCGGTCGGAACGGTTCTACACCGAGATCATCGGCCTCAAGGTCCAGAGCCGGACCGAGATCCCCGACGTGCACGAGATCGTGCTGGCGGCCGATCACGGTGGCGGCCGGCTCCAGCTCGCCGAGCGTTACGTCAACGGTCAGCCGATCGACCACGGGTTCGCGCTATGGAAGATCTACATGAACGTCGACGATTGCGTCGAGGTGCACGATCGGGCGGTCGCAGCCGGGTACACCTCGACGATGGCGCCGCAGCGCCTCGACCGCTGGCCGGTCACGGTCGGGTTCATCCTCGACCCGGACGGCTACAGCATCGAGCTCCTCCAACGCCACGAGGAATGAGCCGGACGGTCTTCGGACGACGTGGGCCTCGTCGCGATCTCAGTCGGGGAGCAGCAGCTGGCCGTTGGTGACGAAGAACCGCTCGATCACCTCGGGGCCGTGGCGCGCCAGGATCGATGCGAAACGGCCGAGGGGATCGGTGCCGCCCTCGACGTGGGGGTAATCGGTGGAGAAGCACAGCACCTCGGCCAGGTCGTAACGGTCGAGGTAGACGTGACCGGCTCGAACACGAACGGCGTGACCCGCACGTTCGACCGGAGGTAGTCGGACGGCCTGCGTTCGAGCTCTGTCGCCCGGATCCCGTCGCGAGCGCATCGTGGTCGGGATGCGCGGGACCGTCCATCGGGGGCTCTCCGCTCAGGAGCATCACCGCTGGTGGTGGTGGTGGTGGTGGTGGTGGTTGTGGCGAGCGGCAGCCGTCTGAGCGTAGGTCGTCGAGGCGGCGCTCAGCCCTGGTCGGTCGAGTGCTGGTGCGTCGGCGCGGGGTCGGTGCCGGCGGACGGGCGACCCACGGCGGAGCCGAGGGCGAATCCCATGACGCTGCCCACCGCGCACACCACGAGCGAGTGGCGCAGGCCCGCGCTACCGCTGGCCCCGGCGATGAACGTGATGGCGAGTGCCGTGCCGAGCGTGGCGCTGGTGCGCTGGGCCATGAAGTTGATCGCGCTGCCCACCGAGTGCTGGTCGGGCGGTACGCCGAACAGGGTCGTGGCGATGTATGCCGGGAACACCAGGCCGCTGAAGAGCCCGAGCAGCGATCCGCCGACGAGCACGACCGTCAACGACGGCTCGTCACCCATGGCCAGCAAGAGAAAGACCGAGCTGGCGAACACGCCGCACGCCCCGGTGAGGATGAACGGACGTTGGCCGTACCGGCGTGACGCCCGGCTGCTGGCGATCGCCGAGAAACCCGAAACCAGGGCCACCGGGGAGGTCGCCGCGCCCGCCCGTGAGATCGACCAGCCCCACTGGTTCACCGTGTGCTGCACGAACGCCCAGTGGAACGCGTAGAACGCCACGCCGCTCACGAGCAGCCCGAGTGCTCCGAAGCGCACGTCGTTCGAGCGGAACAGCTCGAGCTTGATCAGCGGGTTCGGTCGATGCCGACACCGGGCGATGAACGCCGCCAACAGGAGGCCCCCGGCGAACAGGCACAGCAGCGTCCACGCTCCCAGCCAACCCCAGCCGGCCGCGGTCTTGCGCTGAACGACCCCCAGCGTGATCGCCGACGTGGCGGCCATCACCAGCGCCACGCCGACGATGTCGGGCAGGCGCTGCGACCGGTCCCGGGCCGTCTCACGCAAGACGAATGGTCCCAACGTCAACACGACAAGGGCGATGGGAACGTTGACCCAGAACGCCCAGGGCCAGCCGCCCCAGTCGACGACGAGCCCCCCGATCGACGGGCCCGCGGCCGAGGCGATGCCGCTCGTGACCGCCCAGATCCCGATCGCGGTGGGGAGCCGCTCGGGGGGCATGGCCGAGATGAGCAGGGCGGTGCCGGCCGGGCCGTAGGAGGCGGCGCCCAGGGCGAGCAGTGTGCGCCCCACCATGATCCACGCCGGCGAGGGCGCCAGCGCACCGACCAGTGAGCCGACCGCGAACAGCGCCGTGCCGATCAGCAGCATCCGCTTGCGCCCGACCCGGTCGGCGAGCACACCGCAGGGGATGAGCGTGGCGGCGCTGACGATCGTGAAGAGGTTGTTGATCCACGACAGCTGGGCCGGGGAAGCGTCGGGGAACTCGGCCCGGATCGCCGGGAACGTGACCACCATGATCGACATGCCGACGCCGGTGAGCACCGTGGTACCGATGACCATCGCCAGCACCCAGCCAGAACGCTGGGCGCGCATCTCGGGCGCGTTCACCTCGACGGTCGTCTGCATGCTCGCCGAGCCGTCACCGCACGCCGAACCATCAGCAGACGCCGACCTCGAAGGCGTCGGGGTCGATCCGCGAGGTCCGCTGCTGGAACTCCGTCATCGAGAACGGCCACTGGGTGACGATGCGCCCGCTCGGGGTGCGGTAGTAGCCGTGGCAGTCGGCCTGCCACACCTCGACCGTCGCAATGGCCCGTTGCACCTCGTCGTTGTAGCGCGCCATGGGCTCGGGCCTGACGTCGATCCACGCGATGCCGTCGCTCGCCAGCCGGCGCAGGTGCCCGAGGATGTGTTCGACCTGGTACTCGATCATCGTGAGGATCGAGCCGTTGTTGGTGTTGGGTCCGTAGAGCATGAACAGGTTGGGGAATCCGGTGGTGGTGACACCGAGGTACGCCTGCGCGCCGTCCTTCCACGCCTCGTCGATGCTTCGTCCGTCGCGCCCGACGATGTCGATGGCCGAGAGGTACTTCGTCGCGGCGAACCCGGTGGCGATGATGATCGTGTCGACCTCACGAACGGTCCCGTCGGCGGTGACCACGCCGGTCTCGGTGACAGCAGTGATGGCGTCGGTGACGAGCTCGAGGTGGGGCTCGTTGAACGCCGGGTAGTACACGTTCGACATCAACGGGCGCTTGCAGCCGAAGGGATGCGTGGGGACGAGCTTGGCCCGGACCGCGGGATCCTCGACGAGCGCGATCTGGGAGAGGGATGCGGCGACGGCCTGCTCGAGCGTCTCTGTGTTCTGGAAGAGCATCCCGTTGTTCACCCGGTCTTCGATCTCGGCGCGCATCACCAGCAACGGTGTGGGATCGGCTCGGAACGCCGCGAGTTGCTCCTGGGTGTATGGCGCGTCGACCTTGGGCGTGACCCAGTTCGCGCTGCGCTGGAAGAGGTGGACCCTGCCGGCGGTCTTGACGATCTCGGGGACGAACTGCACCGCGCTCGCCGCGCTGCCGATGACCGCGACCCGCTCGCCTTCGAGGTCGTGATCCCAGTCCCAGCGCCCCGAGTGGAACATCGTGCCGCCGAACGAGTCGAGCCCGGCGATGTCGGGCCATGACAGAGCGTTGAACATGCCGATGGCGCTCACGACCGCATGGGCCTCGAGCGTGTCGCCGCTCTCCAGGTTGAGCGTCCACGTTGCGCGGGCCTCGTCCCACCGGGCACCCGTGACGCCGTTGCCGAGGCGCACGTGGGGGAGCAGGCCGTGTTGGTCGGCGACGTGGCGCATGTAGCCGAGTATCTCGGGCTGGGTCCCGTAGGGCTTCGACCAGTCGGCCTTGATCTCGAACGAGAACGAGTACAGCGCCGACGGGATGTCGCACTCACAGCCCGGGTACCTGTTGAGGTTCCAGGTGCCGCCGACACCGTCGCTCTTCTCGAGGAGCACGAAGTCGGTGAAGCCCTCGTCAAGGAGCCGCTTGCCCATGCACAGCCCGCCCGGCCCGGCTCCGATGATCGCGATACGCACGTCACGTTCGTCCGACGACCCCACATCGACCCCCACTCCGGGCGGCTGCATGCCGCCTCGACGATTGCCGGCCGAGCGTAGGCTGGCTCTCTCGAGTGCGTCCGACGACGACCACGAAGGAGACCGACCCACGTGGAGACCGACACGGCCCTGAAAGCCGCACACGAGCCCGGGCCGCTCGGCCTGGTGGAGCAGCTCGGCCTGGTCTCGGGCGACTCGCACGTCAACGAACCCCGCGGTTTGTGGCGCGACAACCTTCCCGCCTCGTTGCGGGAGCAGGCGATGCAGGGCATCGCGGCGGGTGAAGACGGGAACTGGGAGCTGCTCTTGGACGCCTCGTCGATCGACCAGCAGCCGATCGACGAAGCCGAACGGGTGAAGGTGTGCGATCCCGAGTTCCGCTGCGCCATCATGCGCGAGGAGGGGATCGTCGCCGAGGCGGTGTTCCCCACGATCGGCTTGTACGTCTGGATGCTCACCGACCCTGCGGGCGGCGCAGCGTCGTGTCGCATCTACAACGAGTGGATGGCCGACGGCCTGGCCCGCTCGCCGCGCTTTGCGTGCGCGGGGCTCGTCCCCACGTGGCGCCTCGACGATGCCCTCGCCGAGGTGCGCTGGATCGCCGAGTCGCGCCTGGGTGCGGTGATGCTGCCGGCCGTGGCGGCACCGGAGTGGAACCACCCGTCGTGGCAGCCCCTGTGGGCTGCGATCGCCGAGACCGGGCTTCCCGCGGTGATGCACCAGGGGACCGGCCACTCGATGTTCTTCTACCGGGGTCTCGGTGCGGGAGTCTCGAACCTGTTGGCGACGCAGTCGATGGGCCCACGCGCCGCAGCGCTCCTCGCCACGTCGGGCGTCCTCGCCGACCACCCCGACCTTCACGTCGTGTTCGTCGAGTTCAACACGGGCTGGCTCGGCTGGACCATGCAGACCCTCGACTTCTACACGGAGTCGTTCCGCCGCTACGGCGTCACCCCCTCGGGGAAGCCCTGGATCAACCCGGAGTTGCCCGAGCCGCCGAGCTTCTACCTTCGCCGCCAGGTGCACGCCACGTTCCAGGACGACCCGATCGGCCTCACCAACGTCGGCCACACGGGGCCCGACGTGCTCGTGTGGGGCTCCGACTACCCCCACGAGGAGGGCACCTACCCCCGCTCCCGCGAGGTCGTCGCCCGTCTCGCCGCCCCCCTCGACAGCGCGACCACCGCGGCCGTGTTCCGCCAGAACGCCGCACGCCTGTTCGGCTTCAGCGACGAGGTGCTCTCGACCCCGGTCTGAGCCACCTTGCCATGGCTGCGTCGCGACGGTGACGCCTCGCGGTGTCGTGGATTGGTGTCTCTTTGGTGGTGGGAGAGCTCGCGTCGTGCCGCACAATGGCGGTCCATGTTTCTGGCACGCCAAGGAACTGATCCGGTCCCTCAACGACATCGACGGTCCCGGCGTCGGGGGCCACGAAGCTCGATCTGGTCGAGTACTACCTCGCCGTCGGACCGGGGATCGTCAACGCCCTGCGGGAGCGGCCGTGCATGATGCACCGCTTCCCGACGGGGGTGAGCGGGGAGAAGGTCCACCAGAAACGGGTTCCCGGTGGGGCGCCGCCGTGGCTGGAGACGGTACGGGTGCACTTCCCGCGATACGGGCTGCACGCCGACGAGCTGTGCGTGACCGAGCTGGCCCAGGTGATCTGGGCCGTGCAGATGTCGACGGTCGAGTTCCATCCGTGGAACTCGCGCCGGGCCGACACCGAGAAGCCCGACGAGTGGCGCATCGATCTCGACCCGATGCCGGAGTGCCCACCGGAGCGCGTGCGGATCATCGCCGGGGTCGTGCGCGAGGCGCTCGATGAGCTCGGTGCCGTGGGGTGGCCCAAGACCTCGGGGGGCAAGGGGCTCCACGTGTACCTCCGCATCGAGCCGTCGCACGGCTTCACCGACGTCCGTCGGGCCGCCCTGGCGTTCGCCCGGGAGGTCGAGCGTCGGGTCCCGGGTGCGGCCACGACGACGTGGTGGCGCAAGGACCGCGACCCGAGGGCGCTGTTCGTCGATTACAACCAGAACGCCCGCGACCACACGATGGCCGCCGCTTACTCGGTTCGCGGCGTGCCCGAGGCCACCGTGTCGACGCCCATCACCTGGGACGAGGTCGACGTGGTCGAGCCCGGTGATTGCACGATGGCGACCGTCCCCCGCCGCTACGCAGAGGTCGGTGACCTCCATGCCGGCATCGACGGCGCCGTATTCGTCATCGACGAGCTCCTCGAATGGGCAGCCCGCGACGAACGCGCCGGCGCCACCGACCCCGACGACCAGGGTGGTGCTGACGCCCCGAGCTGCGCTGACGACCCGGGCAGCGCTGACGATCCGGGCTGAGGATCTGGTGAGACTCGTTGGGCGCTACTCGATCGCCCCCACGGTGACTCGGCGCTGCTATGGCCCGTCCCGCCCGACGCCGCCAGCATCCACGAACGGGCGATCGCCGCGGCGGCTGGTGGCATCACCGAGCTGGTCTACGGCCCGACTGGCAGCGACGTCGAGCGCGAGCCGCGCTCGTTCGCGGCTGCGGTCCGCGGCGGGGGCTGAAAGAGCGAGATACAGATCGACCGCTGGCTCGGACCTTTGACCTGGCGGCCATGACCCCGTCGACGGCCTCCCGCCGTTGACGTCATCTGGTCAGGCGCAGAAGTCCACCGGATCGTCGGCGGTCACGGGCCGGTACAGCACCGACCGGCCTCCGTGCGACGCCACCAGGTGCTCGCCATCGACGGAGAGCACCACCTCGATGGTGAGGAGCTGGTCGCCGCGAGCCAGGCCCTCCGACCACTCGCCGGGCATCCAGTCGGCCCTCGACCGCCCGGCCTCGTCGGTGCGCCCCAGACTGGAACGATCTCAAGCTCTCGCACCACTCGAGCTGAACGCGGCCTTTCCGCAGAGCGTCTCGCCCGGGCACGTGATGCATCAGTCGACGGTGCCGCGTTCGACGATCCATTGCGTTGGTTGGCCGGTCTGGGCGGCAATGGCGTCGTAATCGCCGTCGTAGTGGAGCACCGTGAGCTGGTTGCGCTCGGCCACGGCGGCGATGAGCAGATCCGGGAGAGGTACCCGACGCATCTGGCCCGCCGCCCAGAGCATGGCCTGGACGTCGATCGCCCGGCGCCAGTCGAGTTCCTCTGTGGGCAGCCATTCGTAGCCGAGGCCGCGATCGTGGCGAACGGTCTCGAAGTCTTGCGGCGATCGCGTCGACCAGAGAATCTCGAACTCGATGATTGCGCACGTCGCGATGAGCCCCGCTTCGATCAGCGGTGCGAGAAGGTGTGCGACCTCGGGGAGGTGCATTCGCGACAGGGCGCTGGTATCGGCGAGGTATCGTGCTACCGCCGCCATGCGCTCGACATCACGTCGGCGTCTCGGAGGTCGGCGTACTCATCGTTCATGAACCGTTCGAGATCTCGTCTACGGGCGGCGAGTGCCGCGACCATCGACAGGGCCTGGTTGACCGTGTCCTTCTTGGTCGTGGTCCCCAGGGCGCTCTGGGCTTGCTCGAGAGCCCGATCGTCGATGTCGATCAGCGTCTTGGTCATGCTCGCCTCCGTATATTGTTCCGTGGCCTCTGAGTATATATCGATGCAGGATGTTGGCGGCCCGACGAGGCCCGACGAGCCCCGCTGAGCCCCGCTGAGCGCCGCCGAGTATCCCGAGGCCGACCCTCGATGTGGCGCGTCAGGTGAACCTGGGGATGACCCTGGGAAGGTCGAAGGTGGTGCGGATCCCGGGGTTCGCGTCGCATACCGCCGGAATGGCGTTGACTGCAGGGTGCGCCGTGAAGCCGGGCGAGATGTGCGGGTAGCGCTCGGGTTCGACGGGGAAGCGGATCTCGACATCGAGCGGGGTGTCGCCGAAGACCTGCACTCGCCAACCGGTTTCCCGCAGGTCCCAGGCCGGTTCGAGGTCGGTGGTCACGTACCAGTTGGCATGGAAGCGCAGCAGGGGCACGCCGTTGCGCACGCAGGTCGCGCTGGGACGCTGGGCGGCAACTGTCCCGGCCTTGATGGTGCCGGCTGCGATGTCGACGTCGCGGGTTGCCACGGCGAGCTCGCCGCCGGGTTCGACGGAGTCGATCGGCAGGCCGATGGCGTCGGCGAGCGCTGAAAGCGACGGGCCGAACGCGCGAGCGGTGTGGTCGAAGCGTCGGGAGTCGAACTGCGCGGGGTCGCGGCCGAAACCCATGAGCCGGAAGAGCAGCTCGGGTGAGTTACGCGACCTCATGTCGGCGAACTCGTCGATCTGCAACAGGCTGAGGGTGCGCCCCATCGACAGGAGCACAAGGGGGAGGGCCTCGGTGATGAAACCGGGGCTGCTCCCCGTGGAGTGGATCGACGTGGCGCCCCTGCGGCACGCGTCCTCGACGCGCTGACGGACGGCCGGGTCCATGCCCGCCGGCCGGTGGAACTCGCCTCGCGTCGTCACGATGTTGGTACCCGACTCGAGGATGCGACACACGTGGTCGAGATCGGAGCCCTGCGGCATGTAGACGACGCAGTCGGCGCCGAGGGGGATGATGTCATCGATCGACGTCGTCGCGATCACGCCGGTGGCCGCCAGGCCGCAGAGCTCGCCCGCGTCGCGACCCGCCTTGTCGGACGTGTGCACGTACAACCCGACGAGCTCGAGGTGCGGGTGTTCGATCACGGCCCGCAGCGACTTCGTCCCGATGTTCCCGGTCGCCCACTGGACGACGCGATAGGTCGTGTCGATCATGCGTCTCGGTTCCTTGGTGACGTGGGGCTCGGCCCATGGACGTCAGACGTCGATGGGCGTGAACTCGATGTGAATGCTGCGCAGGCCCCGCAGGACCCAGGTCGGTTCGTAGTCGAAGTGTCGGGCGCCGGTGGGGCCGTGGTGCTCGTCGGACAACCTGATGTCGCGCATCCGGTCGAGGATGCGCTCGATGCTGATGCGGCCCTCGGCGCGCGCCAGCGGGGCTCCCGGACAGGAGTGGGCGCCGCGGCCGAAGGCGATGTGCTCGCGGGCGTTCGACCGGTCGAGCCTGAACTCCGCTGGACACTCGAAACGTCGCGGGTCGCGGTTCGCGGCACCGTTGAGGAGCATCACAGGCGTACCGGGTGCGATTGCGACGTCGCCCAGCGTCGTGGCCCTCCGGGTGAGACGGAAGTCGGCCTTCACAGGGCTCTCGATGCGCAGGGCTTCCTCGAGGAAGTTCGGGATGCGGTCGCGGTGCGCTCGTAGCTCTTCTTGGAGCTCCGGGTGCTCGCAGAGGTACCGCATCGCGGTCGCGAGCAGGCGAGCGGTCGTCTCCTGGCCGGCGGCGAAGAGGAACGTCGCGGTTCGTACGACGTTCGTGACCGGCGGCGTCGATCCGTCGGGATAGGTGGCCAGGGCCAGGCCGGTGAGGACATCGGAGCGGGGGGCGCGCCGACGCTCCTCGATGTAGGTCGCGAAGTAGTCGTCGAGCCAGGAGATCGGATTGAGATCGGTCGCCTCGCCGTCGCCGAGCGGCCCACGGGGCTCGGACCCGGTGAGGTCGTCGGCGCCGGTGAGGTTGCCGGGTGGGCGGCTGAGCCCGAAGCCGAGCCGGAACCGCTCATGCTCGGACTCGGGTACGCCGAGCAGGTCGGCCACGGCGAGCATCGCGAACGGCTGGGAGTACGCGCTGATGAACTCGCACTGGCCGTTGGCGAGAAACTCGTCGAGCTGCCGGTCGGCGAGGCGCCACATGAACGTCTCGTTCTGCTCGAGACGCTTCGGCGTCATGAGCCGTAGCAATATCGCCCGTTCCTGCGTGTGCTGAGGCGGATCCATCGTGACCATGTGCTCGTTCAACGGGAGTTGGTGGCGGTGGCGCTCGATGATCGGACCGATGTCGTCACCCTCGAGTGGCTCGGGAAACGTGGCGAACGGCCCGATCACCGAGTTGCACGACGAGTACAGGTCGGTGTCGAAGTAGACGCGGTTGGCTTCGTCGATGCCCGTGACAGCCACGACGCCATGGCGATCCAGCGGCGTCACCGGGCACTTCGACCGCAGGTGCTCGTAGTAGGGGTAGGGGTCGTCGAGCAGCGATGCGTCGGCGAAGAAATCGACCTCATCGAAGTTCATGGTCACGGAATCCCCTCTGTCGCTGTCGGTGGTGACCGCACATCAGATGCGTCTCCCGCCATTGATCATGTCATCGTCGACCATCCGGCTCGTGCCCTCGCAGCTGCAGGGCGATCACGCGTCGCGTCGCTCGCTCGCGGCGACGGCCATTCGTCAGGCGCAGAAGCCCGCGGGGTCGTCGGCGGTCACGGGCCGGAAGTCCGGCGAAGGGCAGGCTCTCGGCGACGGCGAACGCCAGGGTACGGCTGCCATGTCGTCGAATGGCCATGTCGCCCAACGCTACTGGCCACCGGCTACTGGCCACTGGCCACTGGCCGCCCGGGCGGGTCGGTCGAACAGCACGAGCTGGGCCGCCGCCAGAGCGGTCCTGCCACGCTCGCGGTCAGTGGCCCATGTCGGTGACGACGGCGCGGCCGAGATACTTGCCGGCTTCGAGCTCGTCGAAGATCGCCGGTAGCTCCGAGAGCGCCCCGGTGCGCGAGACGTGGCTCTTCACCCGACCGGCAGCCACGAGGGCGACGAGCTCGCGCATGTCCTGCACCGTGCCGACCGCCGAGTAGATGAGCGTCGGGTCCTTGAAGAAGAACTCGAACGGGTTGATCGAGAGGTTGCCCTCGCTCGACGCGGGAAGGCCCACGGCGACGAACAGGCCGCCACGGCGCAGCATCTGGAGCCCGAGCGAGAAGCCGGCGAGCTTGGCCGAGAAGACCAGCGCGGCGTCGCAGCCCCCGAAGTCGTCCATGGCGACCTTCGCGGCCTCGTCGGGGCCCACGGCCCGCTCGGCGCCGAGCGACCGGACGAACTCGAGACGGTCCTCGCCGATGTCGACGCCGACGACGCGGTAGCCGAACGCCGTGGCGATCTGCACCGCGTAGTGGCCGAGACCGCCGGCGGCGCCGATCACGGCGATCGGACGTCCCGGCGGCACCTGGTGCTTCAGGAGCTTCTTCACCGCGCCGTAGGCCGTGAGCCCGCCACAGGCCAGCGGGGCCTCGTGGTCGCCGATGTGGTCGGGGATCTGGACGAGTGCGGGCGCCCACACGCAGAACTGCTCGGCGAAGGTTCCCATGAGGGCCTTGGTCTGCGGGCAGTGCCGGGTCTGGCCCTTCAGGCAGTACTCGCAGGCTCCGCACCAGTACCCGCCACCCGCACCGCCGAGCCCGAGGATCACCCGGTCGCCGACGGCGACGAACCGCTCGGCACCGGCCCCGAGCGCCTCGACGATCCCGATGGCCTCGTGGCCGATCGCCCCGCTGCGAGGGACGCCGAGCCAATCACCGCGCACGATGTGGAGGTCGGAGTGACACACCCCCGAGGCCGTGATGCGGATGCGGGCCTCCTCGGCACCGGGCTCGGGCACCGGCAGATCCTGGATGAGGAGCTCCCCGTCGACGAGTCGTGCGGTCTTCATGTGTGCTCCTTGATGGCGTTTGTCGACGTTTGGTGTCGGTGTTGGTGTCTGGTGACGGTGACGGTGGGACGGTCGTCAACGAGCCGTGGTCACGGAAGCGGCAGGCGGTAGAGACGGGCGGCGTTGTCGCCCATGACCCGGCGACGGCTCGTCTCGGACAGCTCCCCGATGGCCTTGGCGGCCATGGGCAGGCTGTCGGGGTACAGGCACGTCGGGTGCGGGTAGTCGGTCTCGAACATGACGTTCGTGTCGCCGAGGGCCTCGACCGCCGCCGCGATGCCCGTGTCCTCGAACCAGAAGCAGGCGTGCATCTGACGCTGGAAGTACTCGGTGGGCGTGAGCGAGAACTTGGTGCCGTAGGTGCCCGGGGTGCTCTGCTGCTGCTGGTAGTCGAGCGAGCGCAGGAAGAACGGGATCCAGCCGACACCGCTCTCGACCGACACGAACTGCACCGTCGGATGGCGCTCGAGCACGCCACTGAAGATCAGGTTGGCCATCACCGAGCCGTTCGACAGGTACATCATGGCCGAGCCGATGGCAAGACGGTGGTCCATGTCGTGCGACGGCCAGGGCGAGGTGCCGAACCACGACATGGTGTCGCTACTGGCGCCGATGTGGAAGTTGACGGGCATCTCGAGCTCGGCGCACACGTCCCAGAACGGGTCCCAGTAGGCCTCTCCGAGGTCGGGGAGACCGTGCAGGTGCGGACCGGTAGCGGAGTTGACGCCCCGGAGGCCCATCGCCGCGCTGCGCCGGACCTCGTTCACCGCCGCGTCGACGTCCCACCACGGAGTGATCGCCATGCCGAACATCCGGTTGCCTGAGGTCTCCTGCATGTCGGCCGAGGCGTCGTTGAAGATCTGCACGGCAGCGAGGCGCAGATCGGCGTCGGCGATCTCGATGAACTTCTGTCCGCCGAAGCCGAACGTGTTCGGGTAGACGATCTGCGCCCAGATACCGAGCTGGTCCATGAGCTCGACCCGGGCGGTCACGTCCCACGCCCCGCGGTGGATCTCGTCGAAACCGTCGCTCATGAAGCTCATGCCGAACTTCTTGGTACCGGCCAGGTCGACCGCGGAGGCCGAGCCGGCCATGCCCATCACCTTCCCGTCGAACACCCAGGTGTCACGGCCGTCGACGACCTCGACGCGTGGCACGCGGTCGGCATACTTCGCCGGGGCCCGTGACGTCCACAGGTCGCGGGGCTCGGTGAGGTGCGTGTCGGTGTCGATGACGAGCACGTCGTCGGCCAATCCTAACGCCTCGTTGAAGCTGGTCAACATGTTGGTCTCCTTCGACGACGACGGCCCCGGTGCCGACGACCTGGCCGTGGCCTGCCGCAGCGGCGGGCCCTGCGGCCCCGAACCGTAGGGCAACCGACCGTCGATGTGCCGAGCATCGTCCCCGCCGGCGATCCCAGGGCGCAACGGACGCCCCGCCACACGGGCCTCGAGGACGCGGGCGGGCGCCTGCCTGCTCGGCTGGTACGCGGTCACTGGGATCGAGTTCTCGTGACGCCGGTCAGCCCGCGTTGAAGTCGATGGTCCACAAGCCGCCGCCAGGGGTGGCGGTGAAAGCGATGGCCGGTCCTGGATCAGTACGGGGATCCTCGTTCCGAGCCGTGACGATGGTGTCGACTTCGTCGTCCGTGAGACCGATCCACACGATCCCGCAGCTCCCCACTTCTGGTGCGAACGGCATGACGACGATCGGCCCGTTGATGGCACAGAACCCCGCGGGTGGCACGGCGCCGGTCCAGCGGACGGTGACGCCGGCGACCGGGTGCCGCCAGAGGGTCTGCAGGCGCTACGCCCGGTTCTCGACGATCGCCAGCGCCTCGGCTTCCGACCCCGCCTCCGGCGGGGTCGGCGCAGTCGTGGTGGTGAGTGAGGGTATGAGTCCCGCGGGGCGAGCGCTTCGAGGTCGGCGTCGAAGCGGGCCCGGGCCGCCTCGATGTCTGATGTGTATTTCGGCCACTCCGTAGCGTTCCATCCGGACGGAACCACGAACGGTGCTGCAAGGAGGCCGAGGTCGTCGAGCACCTGGAACACGGCGGGCTTGGCGGTTGCGGGCATCCCGAGCGGTAGGGCATCGAAGACCGGATCGAGGTCCCCGGCTCCGCCGTACTTCAAGGTGTCCGGAAGGTCCTCGCCGGTCGACAGTCGCCGTTCGACCTCCGCGATCTGTTGCTCGATCGTCTCACGCGCGCTGCGTATCGCCTCCTCGAACCGCTCCCAGGATCGCTCGGAGGTGGCCGGTCGCGGCCCGGTCGTGATCGTGGAGAAGTCACTCGTCGGAGTCGGAGGACGCGTCGTCGCAGTCGGAGCGGTGGCGCTCGCGGTCGTCGAGGGTGGTATCGACGCTTCCGCCGGCGGTGCTGCTGCGGTGGGCCGCGACGGTGGTGCAACCGATGTGATCGTTTACCCGCCGTCGCCTCCGCACGCACCGAGTGCCGCCACAGCCACGACGAGGGCGACGGGTGCGCGGGAACGGCCCGTTTGGCGCGCTCGCGATGCCCACGGCAATCCGCGAAGAGGATGCACCACAGCGAGCTTGCCGAGAGGGATCGTCATCGTGCCTGCTCACTCACCGCACGCGGACCCGGCTTCTATACCTCGAACGGTCGCGGTGTCGTCGATGCCGGTCAGGTAGCCGATCAGGTTGCCCGCCGGGGTCTGCATCTGCGCGGCCGGGCCGGTGTACGGGGAGTCGGTGATGGTCGTCGTGCCGTCAGGAAGTGCGTGGAGCTCGGCGACGGTTGTTCCGAGCCCGAACCCATCGGCCGTGAAGAGCCCGAGTGGCTCCGTCGTGATCAGCGTGGGTGGATCCGCATGATCGAACCCCGGGTGCCAGAGCGCGTCATGGTACCCACGGAACTGCCGCCCCTCGCTCTCGCCGGTTCCGGTGAGCGAGATGGCACCGTCGAGGAGTTCGACGCGGAGGCTCTTCCATCGGACCGCGCGGTAGGAGTCTCCGGCGCATGTGCCGAACTGGTTGAACGGACTGATCCAGCCGGTGTCGTCGTCGGACGGCCCGAGGATATCGGTGAGTACCGCAATCGTCTCGTCGGCATCGTCGCCGAAGCTCACCACGCTCAAGCCGTCACCTCGAAGGAGAAGCGCGCCGTTCGTCTCGGGAGTCGTTGACGCGGCCGCCGACGATGTCGCCGCCGTGTCCGACGGCGTGGGCTGTCTCAGTGTCACAGTCGTCGGTGTCGTCGCCGCCGCCGATGTCGGCGCTGCGGTCGTGGCCGAACCGAAGGACTCCTCGTCATCGTCACCGCACGCGACGGCCAGCAGAAGAACCGTCGCAACCGCTGCCGCCGAGTGCAATGATCGGGAGTATCGCATCGTATTCCTTCTCGACTTCTGGCTGTGGTTGAGTCGGCCGATACCAGAGCAGATCGTGCCGAGACAATGGAGATCTCCACGTCACCGTGGTGAACGGTACAGATCCTGGACCTTCCGATCGCCGGACTCATGGCCCAACTGTTGAGACTTTCGACCCCTTGCTGAGCTGTCGCTTGCGGCGGCGGATGGCGCGTTCCACGCGTACGGGCTCGCAGGCGAGCTCGGTGTCGACTCCAGATCCACGGGCTGCTGTGGACGTTGGATCCTGAGCGTGCTCAGTCGGCTACGGCGAGGAGCTCGGCGAGCAGGCGCTCCTCGTGCACGACGCGACGGGTCTGCGCGAAGAGCTCGCGCAGCGCTGGATCCCATGGCGTGTGCGGTACCGGGCGATCGTCGACGGGAAGCTCGACGCCTT
>VFJJ01000025.1 GCA_009886115.1 Actinomycetota bacterium | reverse complement strand
TGTTTCGTCCCCGTTACCGACCGATGACCACCGCGGTCAGCCGGGCTCGGCAGACCTCGGGATCGACGGATCGGTGCTCCTCCGGATCATCCTCCGTACACGACGCCGGGCGGAGATGATCGCCCGAACGTCATCGATCCGTCCGAGATCGCCCGTGCGCAGTGATCGAGTCGTTCGAGGGCGATCCGTCTCGATCGATGTCGCTCGCGATGCACGCACCACCCAGGTCTCAATGGCCGGACCGGTGATCGCTTGATCGCCAGGGTCCATCCGAACAGTGCGTGGAATGCGACCTGGAGCAGGTCGACGAGCGGCACGCTGGAAGCCTCAGCCAGAGGGCTCCAGACCTCGATGACGAAGCGCTCTCCTTCGGGCGACGTCACGGTTCGCGACACGTCTCGCGGTTGCGGAGAGCCGAGCCACCGGGCCAGACGCGTGCCGTTCATGCCGTGTCCTCCCAGGAGAGAAGGGTCTGTCGGTGCCGTGGGTCGCGGCCGCGGTGCCGACTTCCTGCACGCGACAGAGTGCCGCACCACGGACCGTCGAGGCAATGAGCGCTGAGCCGGTGGGACCGGTTCCGGCTGAGCTTCGCCATCGCCACCATGGCTCGATCGCCTGCGCCCACGGGAGCGAGTGCTCCGAGCGGGGAGATGCGCTGCGCATCGGTGCAACTCGGCCGGCGCGGCGCCCTTTCGAGCTCCGCGTCCATGGCGTCGAACAGCGCCGTCGCGTCCGACGCCGATCCGGCGGAATCGACTCAGGGACTGGGAACCGGCGCACCAGGCCAGGCCGCCAGCAGCGATGCCCCACATCCGATGCCCCACATCCGATGCCCGATGTCCCACATCCGATGTCCGAATCGCGGGCGCGTCGCGAGCGTCAGACGCTCACGCGAACCGACGACTCAGTGCACGCCACGGCGGATGGTGATCTCGACGGGCTCGAAGGGTGCGGGCGGCGGGAGGCTCCCCGGCACGAGCACGAAGAGCTGACCGGTGCGGACCTCGGTCGGGTAGGTCTCGGCCGGACGGTACCGGGCCTCGAAGCACTCGCCCGTCCTGAGGCTGACGTTCCAGCCGTGCCAGGGGCACAGGACGCTCCCGTTGCGCACCCGCCCTTCGACGAGGCTCGCACCGTAGTGCGGGCAGGCGTTGTCGATGGCGAGGAACTCACCGTCGACGGCGAACACGGCGATCTCTCGCCCGGCCACCCGGAGCAGGCGGCTCGAACGCGGTCGGATGTGCTCGACCCGCCCCACGTAGGCCGCGAAGCGGCTGCTCGGATCCATGCCGTCGACGCCATCGGCATGCGCCGGGCACCACTGGAGCGCGGCTCGGGTGAAACCTCGGACCTGCGACCACTCAGGGAGACAGCTCGCCACGAGCCGAGAGCCTGCCACACCGGCGACGGAGTCTGGGCCAGGAGTATCGTCCGCCACCATGACGCGCTCAGCGAACCCACCGGCCGAGGCTCCATCAGCCGCAGCCGCAGCCGCAGCCGCAGCCTCTGCCGTCAGCATCGCCGGGAGCCGGATCCTCGTCACCGGGGCGTCGTCGGGGATCGGCGCCGCGCTGGCCCGTCAGCTGGCCGAGATGGGCGCGACCGTCGGCATCGTGGGGCGGCGCGAGGAGCTCCTCGTCAGCGTGCTCGACGACTGCCGCCGGCTCGGACCGGCGCCGACCGCTGGCGAGCACCGCTCGTGGACCGTCGACCTCGGCGACCTGGAGCGGGCCGAAAGCCTGGCCCTGGAGGCGTGGGACACCTTCGGCGGGATCGACGTGCTCGTCAACAACGCGGCCATCCCCAAGGTACGAGACGTGAGGCGCTTGACGGCCGCCGATCTCGACGAGACGACCCGGGTCAACTACCTCTCGCCCGTCCGCATGACCATGGCGCTGCTGCCCCGTTGGCTCGAGCGGGGGTCGGGGACGATCGTCAACGTCACCTCGCTCGGCGGGCGCATCCCCATCCTGTGGGAATCCGCCTACTGCGCGTCGAAGTTCGCGCTGACCGGCTTCACGTCGGTTCTGGCCATGGACCTCCACGACACGCCACTCCGGGTGAGGTTGGTCATCCCCGGCCCGTTCGACACCGACATCTGGGACCGCCCCGGCTCCGACCCGGCGGCCTTCAAGGACGGCGACAAGTTCCCGCCAGAGGTGTGCGCGCAGGGGATCGTCGACGCCATCCTGGGCGACCAGCTGGAGTGGTACGTGCCGGACATGTTGGGCGTCGCCGAGTACGCCACGAGCAACCTCGAGCAGTTCATCGGCAACATCACCGCCATGCACACCAAGGCGCACAACGACACGAGCACCGGACAGGGGAGCTGAACCATGGGATTGTTGGACGGCAAGGTCTGCATCGTCTCGGGCATCGGGCCCGGCCTCGGGATCGAGCTCGCCCGGGCGTTCGCCCGGGAGGGTGCCGACGTGGCGGTGGGCGCTCGGACGGTCTCGGCTCTGGAGGAAGCGGCCGCGGAGGTCGAGGCCCTCGGCCGCAAGGCCTACCTGCTCCGCACCGACATCACGAGCAAGGCCGACTGCGAGGCGCTCGTCGCCGGCACCGTCAAGGCCCTCGGACGGGTCGACGTTCTGGCCAACAACGCCTACATACCGGGCGCGTTCACGCTCTTCGAAGACGCCGATCTGGCCGACTGGCACGCCACGATGGAGGTCAACCTGTTCGGGTCGCTCAACCTGACCCAGGCCGTCATCGCGCCCATGAAGGCCCAGGGCGGTGGGTCGATCGTCAACGTGAACTCGATGATCCAGAAGAAGCCCCTCCCGTACCAGTCGGGCTACGCCACCTCGAAAGGAGCGCTCACCGCGGCGACCAAGATGCTGGCGAAGGAGCTCGGGGCCTACAAGATCCGGGTCAACCAGGTGTTCATGGGCTGGATGTGGGGACCGCCGGTCGAGGGCTACGTCGTGGGCACCTCGGCCCAGATGGGCATCCCGCAGGACGATTTCATCGCCGGCATCACCAAGGACATCCCGCTCGGGATCATCCCCGACGACGCCGACTGCGCCAACGCCGTGGTGTTCTTCGCCTCCGATCTCTCGCGGGTCGTCACCGGAGCCGGCCTCGACGTCAACGGCGGCGAGTTCATGAGCTGATGCGAGCCTGTATTCGCCCGAGCCGGCATTGAGGCGAGCCGGTATTCGCCCGAGCCGGCGTTCACCCAACAGCCACCCGGGGCTCACGCCACGCTCCCGTTCCCGACGCAAGGTCCCGCGAGCATCGCCGAGCGCCGGCACGGGGGTCAGGGCTCCGGCGCATGGTTCTGGCGCTGTTGGCGGTCACGACCATGGCTGCACTCGTGGGCGCCGGGCCGGGCACGGGTGCAGCTCCGTCGCTGGCGCCCGACCAGACCACGGCCGACAGCCAACCCGTGGCTGCGCCCGCGGCCATGCCGCCGAACATCCTCCTGATCGTTGCGGACGACCAGGCGCGCTCGTTGTTCAACCGTTCGATCATGCCCACGGTGTTCAGCGCACTGGTCGACCAGGGAACCCTGTTCAACCGCTTCTACGTGAGCACCTCGCTGTGTTGTCCGAGCCGCTCGCAGATGCTCACAGGCCTCTACGAGCATCACACCCGGGTCGACCAGAACACCGTCCGCTTGGCCCGTACACGGGCGTCGACCCGACCCTCAACGTGAACGGCACGGCACGGTCGTTCATCGGACCCACCGCCGAGATCCCCGCCGGAGCGGCCGTCGACTTCATCGCGGCGGCTCCGGCCGAACAGCCCTTCTTCGTCCTCTCCAGGCCTCCGAGCCCGGACGTGCCGGCCAACGACCCCCGACATGCCACCCTCCCTGTTGCACGGGTCGACAGCTCGACAGATCTCACTGTATGCTTGGTAGACCAAGCAGCCGCCGACCAACGCTCCGGGAGCACCAGATGGCACAGCGCACGGCACGACTCCACACGCCACCCCGACTCCCCGAGACCGCACCCGACCCGCTCAGCGCCTTCGTGCAGGGCCGGGCCGACAGGGTCGAGCTGGCGCCGGGAGCGCAGACCTGGCTGCCGGTCGCCGGTGGTTTCGTGGTACCCCGGGCAACCTTCAGAACGATCGACTCAGCCAGCGGATACGAGCGTATCGAGGTCAAGCTCCGGGCCATCGCCTCCCTCGTGGTCGAGATCGGCATCGAACGTGGCCGTCTGGTGGCCGAGCCCACGAGCATCCCCGGTCTGGCCGGCCGTCCCGCCGACGTGCGTCGAATGGTCGCCCAGTGGGTCGACGACCTCAATGCGTGGTTCACCACGCAGGGGCGCCGCATCGCCCGCATCACCGTCGAGGCCGGTCACCTCGTGTGCACGACCCGACTCGTCACCGCCCGCTCACGAGTTGCCGCCTAGCCGAGCCGCCGAGCCGAACGCCGAGCCGTCGTCGCCGGCGAGCGCCGCAGGACGAACCTCGCGACCACCTCTCGCTGGCCTGGGTGGTGGCTCGACGACGTGGCTAGCGTGTCGGGCATGGCACACGGGCCCCACGACGATCCCGGTCACGATCTGCTCGCCGAGACCGACGACCAGCAGGCGCTCCGGCACCTGGCTCGCGAGATCGCCGCCCGGGAGGTCGCCCCCCGGGCCCAGCACCACGACGAGACCGGCGAGCTGCCCACCGAGGCCCGCAAGGCGATCGCCGCCGCCGACCTCTACCGCGTGACGATCGGCGAGGAGTGGGGCGGGCTGGGCTACGGCGACGTCGAAGGGGCGATCGTCCTCGAAGAGATCGCTCGAGCCGACGTGTCGACGGCTGTCACCTGCCAGCTCACGTTCAACGGTCCGCCCCGAGGCATCGAGCACCTCGGGAACGAGCGGATGAAGCAGCGGTGGCTTCCGGCGTGCGCGGCGGGCGAGGCCATCATCAGCATCGGCATCACCGAACCCGACGCCGGCTCGGCCGTCCAGAACATGCGCACCCACCTCGTCGACGACGGGCATGGCGGCTTCCGCCTCAACGGGTACAAGAACTACTCGACGCTCGCCCACGCCGCATCCGCGAGCCTGGTGTGGTGTCGTTGGCCGGGAGGCCAAGGGGCCAAAGGGATCGGCGCCGTGATCGTTCCCTTCGACCGTCCCGGCGTGTCGCTCGTGGGGACGCATCACAACATGGGCATCCACGCCGCGACCGAGGGGGAGTTGGCGTTCGACGACGTTCCCATCGAGCCCGACGACATCCTCATCGCCGGCGATCCGGGCAACACCGAGGCCTTCAAGGTGCTGCTCGGGCATCTCAACCACGAGCGTTGCGGCAACGCCGCCATGTGCACGGGAGCGGCGCAGGGCGCGCTCGAACACGCGATCCGCTACATGAACGACCGCGTGGTCAACGGACATCCCATCGCCGAGCTGCAGGGCCTGCAGTGGAAGATCGCCGACATGGCCACCCAGCTCGAAGGGGCCCGGTTGCTGCTCTACCGGGCGGTGCACCTGGCCGGGGCGGGCGGCACACCGCCGGCGCTCGAGACCGCGATGGCCAAGGCCGCGTGCAACCTGGCGGCCAAGTTCGTGTGCGACGAGGCCATCCAGCTCCTCGGCGGGTACGGGTACTCACGCGAGTATCCCGTCGAACGGGCGTACCGCGACATCCGTGGGCTGTGCATCGGCGCCGGCACCATCGAGGCCCAGCGCAACTTCATCGGCACCAACGTGCTCAAGGGGCGCACGACCTCCAGCCCCGGTTGGGCGCTGTGAGGGGCGCGGCCGAGCCGCTCCCCACCACGCCAGCGAGGCTCGGGCCGGGCCAGCCGCGGTTGCGGGCCACCCATGTCCACGCCCGGGCGGCGCGGTACCGTCGAAGCGGCGGGCCGTGGGACGGGCCATCGCTCGACGCCGTACTCAGCGCAGCGGCCGCAGCCCCTTCGGCGAGCCGTCGCACGCTCCTGGTCGATCTGTCGGTTCGCGCCGGTCCGTTGCGGTTCACCGGCGGCGAGGTCGAGGCCCGCGTCGCCCGTCTGGCCGGGGGGCTCCGCGCGGCGGGCGTGCGTCGCCACGATGCCGTCGCCTGGCAGCTCCCCAATTGGCACGAGGCCCACCTCCTGTACCGGGCGTGCTGGCGTCTCGGGGCGGTGGCCGTCCCCATCCACCATCTCGCCGGGGAAGCCGAGCTCGATCATCTCTTGCAGATCGCACGGCCGGTGTTGGGCTTCGCGGCGAGCGACCTTCCGCTGGCGCACCGTCCCACGATCGTGCCGGTGCGAGGCGTGGGCGGCGGCTCGTTCGACCTCATCGACGGGGCTCCGATCATGCCGGGCGCGGGAGCCGGTGCTGCGCGACCCACCGACCTCGCTGCGGTTCTGTTCACCAGCGGCTCGACCGGCTCACCCAAGGCGGTGCTGCACTCCCAGCGAGGCCTGGCGTGGAAGGCCCGGCTCATGACCGAGATCCACGGTCTCGGTGCGGGCGACGCCGTGCTGATGCCCGCTCCGATGGCTCACATCTCGGGGCTCCTGAACGGCGTGCTCGTCCCGGGCGCTGTGCCGATGACCACCGTGCTCGTCGACCGCTGGGACCCCGAGCAGGCCGTCGAGGTGATCGAACGCGAGCGGATCTCGTTCATGATCGGGCCGCCCACGTTTTTCCTGGGGCTCATGAACGCCAACGGTTTCAGCGCCGAGCGCGTGGCCAGCCTACGACTGGTGTCGAGTGGCGGCGCCGGGGTCAGCCCGGCGTTCGTCGAGACGGCCACCGACGCCCTCGGTGCCACGGTGAAGCGAACGTACGGCAGCACCGAAGCCCCGACGATCGCGACGACGCCGTCGGCCGCGGCGTCAACCGGCGCGGCCCCGTTCGATCACGCCCGAGCGGTCGAGACCGACGGGCTGCCCACCGGCGAGGTCGAGATCCGCATCGGTGATCCCGTCACGCTGCGGCCGTGCCCGACGGGAACCAGCGGCGAGGTGTGGGTGCGGGGCCCCGAGCTGTTCGTGGGCTACGCCGACGCCTCCCAGACGGCCGCCGCGCACACCCGGGGCTGGTATCGCACCGGCGATCTCGGCCGCGTCGACGGCCAGGGCTGGCTCACGGTCGTGGGGCGCATCAAGGACGTCATCATCCGTGGGGGCGAGAACATCTCGGCCGCCGAGGTCGAAGCCCATCTGGAGGCCCATCCCCAGGTGCGCCAAGCGGTTGCTGTCGGCGAGCCCGACGAGCGACTCGGCGAGAAGGTGTGCGCCTTCGTGGTGACGGTCCCGGGCGCCGCGTTCGATCTCGAGACGTGCCGCGGCTGGTTCGCCGGGCGTGGCGTGACCCGCTTCAAGACCCCCGAACGGATCGTCACGCTCGACGCGCTCCCCTTGCTGCCCGCCGGCAAGCCCGACCGCGCCGCGCTCCGGGCCATCGCCGCCGGGACTCGGCTCAGAGCACCGACTGACCGGCTTCGACCTTGGGGCGCAGCAACGCGGTGAGGCGGCTGCGATGGTGGTCGGCGTCACCGAAGCTCACCTGATCGAGCTGCGAGCGCTTCAGGTACAGGTGCAGATCGTGCTCCCAGGTGAAGCCGATCCCGCCGTGCACCTGCAGGGCCGAGGCCATCACCCGGCGGGCGGCGTCGGAGCACCAGATCTTGGCCGTGCTCGCGGCCACCGACGCGTCGTCGGTGCCGGCCCCCACGCTCCACGCTGCGTAGTACACGGCCGAGCGCATGCCTTCGACGTCGACGAGCATGTCTGCGCAGCGGTGTTTCACGGCCTGGAAGCTACCGATGGGCTTGTCGAACTGCACCCGCTCCTTGGCGTACTCGACGGTCATCTCCATGGCCCGACTGGCTCCGCCCAGCATCTCGGCGCTCACGCCGACCGCGGCCGAGTCGCAGAGGGCACGCACGGCGTCGACCCCGCCGATCATGATCGCGGGTGCATTCTCGAAGGTGACCCAGCCCAGCGTGCGGGTCTGGTCCATGGCCGGCTCGGCCTTGGGACGACTGAATCCCTGGGATCCCAGGGATCCCAGGGATCCCTGGGCAGCGCACTCGACAGCGAAGAGGCCCACCTGGCCATGCTGGGCGCGGTGGTCGAGGGGCAACGTGGCCACGACGACGAGCACATCGGCGACCGGCGCGGCCACCGACGGCTCGCACCGACCGGTGAGGCGCCAGGTTCCGTCGCCGCCATCGACCTGCGCGTCCACTCGTACCTCGCGAGACCAGGCGACGGCGCCGATCGACTCGCCCGTCACGAGCCGATCGGCCCATCGGTCGGCCACATCGCCACCGGCGCGATCGGCGGCACCGATGGCAGCGAGGGCGAGCAGGCTGGGCAGGAAGGGGACGGGGGCAACGTTCCGGCCGATCTCCTCGCAGAGCACCGCGACCTCCACCAGTCCGAGGCCAAGTCCCCCTTGACTCTCAGGGGTCATCACGCCCATCCAGCCCTGCTCGATCATGGCCGCCCAGAGCGCCCGGTCGTACGGCTGCTGCCCCGCACCGTCGGGTCCGCCGGCCACCGCTCGAACGTGCGCCGGCGTCGCCATCACCGAGAGCAGCTCATGGGCCGCGTCGCGCAGCGCCACCTGGTCGTCGTCGAGCTCGAAATCCACGCCGGGATCGTAACGGGGGCGAGAACCACACGCCGCGGCCGCCCGTCGGGCCCCGTTACGATCCCCGCCGATGGACCTCTCGCAGACCCCGGCCCAGCAAGCGTTCCGAGCCGAGCTCCGAACCTGGCTGCGCGCCAATCTCCCGTGGGAGTACGGCCGGGGTCTTCCACCGCGCTTCGACGACCTAGCCGAGGAGGTGGCGTTCGGCCGCGAGTGGCAGGCGAAGCTGGCCGACGGACGGTGGGTCGGCGTGTACTGGCCCGAGGAGTACGGCGGCCGGGGCGCCGGCCCGAACGAGCACTACATCGTGCAGGAGGAGCTGGCCCAGGCCCGAGCCCCCGAGCTGGTCGGCCGGATCGGGATCAACCTCGTGGGTCCGACGCTGCTGCACTGGGCCAGCTCCGAGCAGAAGCAGCGCTGGCTTCCGAAGATCCTCTGCGCCGACGAGATGTGGTGCCAGCTCTTCAGCGAGCCCGGCGCCGGCTCCGACCTGGCGGCCGTCTCGACCCGGGCCGAGCGCATCGACGGCGGCTGGATCGTCAACGGCCAGAAGGTCTGGACGTCGTATGCGCAGTTCGCGACGTGGGGCGTTTGCCTGGCCCGCTCGAACCCCGATGTGCCCAAGCACAAGGGCATCTCCTACCTCGTGATCGACATGCGATCTGAGGGTGTCGACGTGCGCCCATTGGTGCAGAACACCGGCGAGCCCGACTTCAACGAGGTGTTCTTCACCGACGTGTTCGTGCCCGACGATCAGCTCATCGGCGCCGAGCACGACGGTTGGAACGTGTCGTCGAAGACCCTCTCGTACGAGCGGGGCACCAACCCCCGGCAGCTGCAGGTGCACATCCAACTGCTCGAGGAGCTGCTCCGTCTGGCGCTCGACCAAGGGGTGTATGACGATCCGCGCATCGAGCGGCGTCTCGCCGACGCCTATGTCGAGGTCAAGCTGTTCCAACTGCACAACTGGCGGACCCTCTCACGCTTCGAGAAAGGGCTCGAGCCCGGGCCCGAAGGGTCACAACTCAAGCTGTACTGGAGCGAGATGTCGAAGCGTCTGCACGAGACCGTGATGGCCGTGCTGGGCCCGGCCGCGCCGCTGTGGAAGGGCGCCACCGGCAATCCCGGCAACGGGGTCTGGCAACGGTCGTGGCTCTACTACCAGGCGGCGTCGATCTTCGCGGGGTCCAACGAGATCCAGCGCAACGTGTTGGGTGAGCGCGTGCTCGGACTGCCCCGATGAACGCAGACGCCCCCGCCCCCGCCCGTCCCGGCCCCTTGCACGGGTTGCGGGTCATCGATGTGGGGACGCGCATCGCGGCACCGTTCTGCGCCGGGTTGCTCGGCGAGATGGGCGCCGACGTGATCAAGGTCGAGCAGCCCGGAAGCGGCGATTTCATGCGCGAGATCGGGCCGTTCAAGGACGGCCAGTCGTTGTTCTGGGCCGTCGAGGGCCGAGGTCGAAGGTCGGTCACGCTCGACCTGCGCCAGGCCAAGGGCCAGGAGCTGTTCCGACAGCTCGCCGCGACTGCCGACGTGGTCGTCGAGAACTTCCGGCCCGGCACGCTCGAAGGGTGGAACATCGCCCCGGCCGACCTGGCGCCACATCTCGTCACGGTGCGCATCTCGGTGTTCGGCCAGGACGGGCCCAGCTCGCAACGTCCCGGGCTCGACCGCTTGGGCATCGGCTACGGCGGTCTGCTGCATCTCACCGGCTACCCCGACCGTCCCCCGGTCAGGGTCGGGGTCACGATCTCCGACTATCTCACCGGGGTGTTCGCCGCCAACGCCGCCGTCGCCGCGCTCTACGAACGCGACGTCCGCCATACCGGGACGGGCGTGGTCATCGACGCCTTCCTCTACGGCTCGGTGCTGCGGGTCCTCGAATGGACCCTGGCCGCGTACGACCTCCTGGGCGTGGTGAGGAGCCGCGAAGGCAACGTGCTCAAGAACAGTGCCCCCCTCGACAACTACCCCACCAGCGACGGGCGCTACGTGTGCATCGTGGCCGGGTCCGACCAGAACTTCCGCCGTCTGTGCCGGGCCATGGGCCGCCCAGAGCTCGCCACCGACGAGCGCTACGCCACGCTCGATGCCCGGGTCGCCCGCCACGACGAGATCAACGGCGTCGTCGCCGATTGGACGTCATCGTTGACCACGGGCGAGATCGAGGAACGTTGCATCGCTGCCGACGTCCCGGTGGGCACGGCGTACACGGCCGCCGACATCTTCGCCGACGAGCACATGGCTGCCCGCGGCGATCTCGTGACGGTCGACGATCCGGTGCTCGGGCCCGTCCGCCAGCAGGCGCCCTTCCCCCGCTTCGTCGGTCGGCCCACGCCGACCCCGGCCGGCGCTCCCCTCCTCGGCGCCCACACCGACGCCGTGTTCAGCGAGCTCCTCGGCCTCACTGCCGACGACCTGGCCCAACTCCGGGAACGTGGCGTGATCTAGATCGGTCTGGCTCGATCTGGGTTCTGGAGGCCGCCAACTCCCCAAATGTGCGCGGAATTGCTCACCCCGTGCACATTTCCGCGCAAATTTGGTTTGGGGTTGGGACGGGCTACTCGCGCAGGAACCAGCCGTGGACGTCCCAGGAGCGGAGACGGTCGACCTCGGTCGTGGTCGGCGCGCGCAACTCGGCGAGCTCGTCGGCGACGACGAGGTCCCAGCCACAGTTGGCTCGCACCCGCTCGATCTTGTCGGCCAAGGGCTCGGGGCCTTCGGGGACAGCGCTCAGCACGAACGCCCCGTCGCGCTTCTCGAACGTCCCCAGGTCGGTGCACAGCGCTTGCACCCGTGCACCCGGCGACGTGATGTAGGGGACCTGCTCGACGGTGCGACGCTTGGTGAGCGTCGTCACCACCATGGCCTCTGCACACACCGAGACCACGTCGTTGCCGCCCCCCGAGCCCACGAGGAACGCGCCCCCGGGCACGACCGTGGAGTTGATGCTCCCGTGCCGGTCGATCTGCGCGGCGCCGAGGCAGGCGAGCGTGGTGGTACCGGCCGCGCCGACGAGCATGCCGAGCACCGAGGACGTGTCGCTGTGCATGACCGCAGTCGGGAAGTTGCGGTGGTTGAACACGAACGGGTCGGCCGGTTGGGGCTCGTAGTCCCACAGCCCGAGCTCGGCCGTGAGCACACACCTCGCGCCTCGACCGCCACGGGCCCGGGCCTGCTCGACACCGAGCCAGGTGGCGAGGTTGGCGACCCCGGCTCCGGCCAGCGCGGCATCGGCGTCGTGATGAGCGATCCGGGTCGCCAGGTACCGGGCGCCGTACACGGCCGCCGTCTCCCAGGCATTCACCGGCGCCTCGGCGACCGAAACGGGTGGGTTCGCGGCCTGCTCGGCCCGCCACGACTGGGGATCGGCCTTGGCCCGCAAGGCCTGCAGCCGACCGGCACCGAGCCGCTCGAGGTACTCGTGATGCGTGCTCGGGGTCAGCACCCACTCGTCGATCCACTCGTCGAAGGCCGGGGTCCGCGACGCCTGACGCACCTCGGCCCAGAACTCGTAGTCCTCGCCGTAGCCCTCGACCGGCAGATGGTGGCCGAGCGCGTAGAACCCACCGGGATGCGCACCCATCGGCGTCTCGCACACGGCCAGCACCCGGTGTGCCGGCAGCCGCACGAGATGGGCCCAGGGCCTGATGTCGTCGACGACCTTCTCGACGGTGACGATCGCCCCCCGGCGGGCGCCGAGTGCTCCCCACACGTTCTCGAGCATCGGGCCGGCGAAGGCCACGTTGCCGGCCCGATCGGCGATCGCCCCGTGCAGTAGGGCGACGTCGGCCTGCAACGGAGCGAGCAACCCGATCTCGCCGTCCCCGAACGGTGAAGCGACCATGGCGAACGAGTTGTTCTCGGCCATCGACGAGCCCTGGAGCGAGCGGGTGACGATCGCGGGGAGCCCGCGCGCTCCAGCCTCGAGCCGCTGCAGATAGGCGAGGAACGACCAGTGCTCAACGGCGACCCGGCCACTCTGGTACGCGTCGCCGAAGATCCGGTTGGGAGTGAAGTTCGGGAACACGTCGCCCGAGTACCCGGTGATCACCCGCTCGACCATGCCCCCCTTGAAGAACAAGGTTCCGAGGCTCGACAGGCTCAGCATCACCAGGGTGAACCGGCCGTCGTCGCGCCCGTACCACTGACGCACCCATTCGCGGGCTGCGGCCGTCCACCGGGAGTGACCCGTCATCACGTGCACGCTGTCGCCCGAGCGGATGTGCCTCGTGATCGCTTCCGACAACGACACGACCTTGCCGTCGTCGGTCTTGTTGTCACCCGCGTCGTGTCCCATGCCGTCCCCCACGAGAGTCTCGCACTCCCGACGGCGACACGCGATGACCGACGCCGCGGCAGCCCGTCATGTACCCGCCGTAGTGTCGGCGCATGGATCTCGGAATCACGACACCGGTGCTGACCATGCTCCCGCGAGCGCGGGGCCGTTGGGAAGAGGACGCTCCGTTCAGCGACGTGGTCCGAATCGCCGAGGCCGCCGACCGTCTCGGCTACGCGTTCATGACCTGTAGCGAGCACGTGGGCATCCCCGAGGCCGTGGCCGAGGTGCGCGGCGGACGGTACTGGGATCCCTTGGCCACCTTCGGGTTCCTGGCCGCGCGCACCGAGCGCATCCGCTTCCTCACCTACGTGTTGGTGCTCGGCTACCACCATCCCCTCGAGATCGCCAAGCGCTACGGGACCCTCGACCAGGTCTGTGGCGGGCGGCTGACACTCGGCGTCGGTGTCGGATCGCTCCGTGAGGAGTTCGATCTCGTGGGCGCCGCGTTCACCGAACGCGGCGCCCGAGGCGACGACGCATTGCGTGCGTTGCGGGCATCGCTCGGGCGGCGAATGCCCGCCTACGAGGGCACGCACCACTCGTACTCGGGATTCATCGTCGACCCGTGCGCGCTCCAACAGGACATGCCGATCTGGATCGGGGGCCGCACGTACCGCTCGCTCCGGCGAGCCGTGGAGCTCGCTGACGGGTGGATCCCGTTCGGGCTCACGATCGACGAGATGGGCGCCATGGTGGCCCGCGCCAGCCAGACCGCGGGATGGGACGCCCGCGACCGTCCGCCCCGCATCGTGCTTCCGACCGTGCAGCCCCTCGACCCGATCGGCGATCCCGAGGGCACCCGGACGGCCCTCGCCGCGTTCGAGGCCGCGGGGGCCGACGCCTTGACGGTGGGTTTCCGGCACTCGTCGTGCAGCCACCACATCGAGCAGATGGAGGCGCTCATCACCCTGTGACGAGCGCCTCCGCTCCCAGGTGACTATGCGGTGACGCGGTCACCGAAGGGCAGCCAGGTGGTCATGGTGGGCATGGGGTCCATCCCCAAGGATTCACTCATGTTCATCGACTCGGCCGAGCCGATGAGCGCCGCGTAGGTGGCCGGCAGATCGTCGGACTCGACCTCGTAGATGGCGAGGAAGGTCCCGGTCGGCGACCCGTCCATGGGCTGGGCGTCGGCTTGGCGGTACCGACTGGCGGCCACGAATCCCGGGATCGCGCACACCTCCTTGAGGTGGACGTTCTGGTACCAGTCGTTGTACTCGTCAGCTTGCGCGGGCGTCGTGGGACGGGACTCGACGAACAGCAGGGCCTTGGCCATGGGACGACTCCATGTGAGCAGCGGGCGGGAACGGGCGCACGCTACCGACCGGTGAGCCGTTCCACCACCGGAGCGAAGGGCTCGAGCATCGGCTGGCTCATCGTCACGTAGGAGAAGCCCCACCGCTCGCGGCGGGCCACGAGGTCGGCGCAGATCTCATCGACCGTTCCCACCAACGCCGAGGGCGACTCGAGCACCTGCTCGCCCGTGAGCCCGAGGGGACCGCCCACCCGATCGGCCGCGGCCCGGCGCTCGCCGATGGACGCCCCGTCGGCGAGCACGGCCGCCATGTGCACCCTGATCGCCATCTCCAGACGGGACAAGCGTTCCGGGCCAGCGACATCACGCACCCACCCGACGCGTTCGTCGAAGGACGCGGCCAACCCGGTCGTGCCCGCCGACGCCAGATCACCGGCGGCCAGGTTCATGTTCACCCCGACGATGTCAGCCTCCCGGGCGGCCAGGGTCAGGATGCGTCGGCCCCCGCCACCGATGAACAGCGGGATCCCCTGCTCCCGCACCGGCTTGGGCAGCCCGTCGAGACCGGTGGTGGAGTAGTGGGCCCCCCGGAACGTCAGCGGGGCCGGCCCCCACAGGCCCTTGAGGACGGCCACCGTCTCGCTCAGACGGTCGACACGCACACCCGCGGGGTGCCAGTCGATGCCCGCCGCGTCGTACTCGGCCCGGTCCCAACCCGCTCCGATGCCGAGCTCGAGCCGCCCGTCCGACAACACGTCGATGGTGGCGGCGTCCTTGGCCAGCATCACCGGATGGCGGAAGTCGTTGGCCAGCACGACCGTACCGATGGCGATGCGCTCGGTCGAGGCCGCCACCGCTGCCAACACGGGCAAGGGCGCGAGCTGCGCCGAGAAGTGGTCGGAGATCGTGATCGCCGACCACCCGAGCTCCTCGGCCCGCAGCGCAGCCGCCACGACATCGCGGCCCGAGCGAACACCCATGAACGGCATCTGGATCCCGAATCGGAAGGGCTTCATGGCGATCAACCCGTTCTGTTCCCGATGCTCAGGTGCGTCGTCTGGTTGTACGCCAGCAGTCGCCAGGTTCGGCGGTCGCGCGTCTCGATGACGGTGACGCCACAGTTGGCTGGTCCGCCCAGCGCCCCTCGGGGGATGCCGCAGAGCGCAGGAACGCTCCAGAAGATCGGGCCGCCGTGGGTGACAGCGACGACCGAGCCCCGCTCGACCACCAGGTCGAGCAGCTCGGAGAGGCCCTCACCGATCCGCTGCACCATGTCGTCGTTCGACTCCCCACCCACCTCGGGGAACACGTCGTGCCCGGCCCGCCATCGGCCGACCCGCTCGGGCTCGTCACGCTCGAGATCGGGCACGGCGCACCCCGACCAGGAGCCCAGGTCGCGATCGCGCAATGCGGGAACAACGCTCGACGCTCGGCCGAGCCGCTCAGCGATCGCGCCTGCGGTCTCGACGGCCCGTTCGAGATCGGAGCTGGCGAGCAGGGCCCCGGGGTACTGGGCGCACACCCAGGCGGCGGTGAGGCGGGCCTGCTGTCGGCCCTTGGGCGACAGGCCCACGCCGTCATGACCCTGGAGGCGTCGTTGCGCGTTCCAGAGCGATTCACCGTGACGGATGAGCACGACCCGAGCCATGAAGCCCCGAGACTAGAGACTGCCGAGAGCCGACGACGCGATCACGTCCGTATCGATGGCCCGGAGGCGGTCCATCCGCACGACGGCCACGATCCCGTAGCCGAGGAGGATCGCACCCGCTCCGACGACCGTGGCTCGCAGCCCCACGATGTCGCCAAGACGGCCGCCGATGAGCGCGCCGAGCGGGGTAGCGGCCATGAGGGTCATGAGGTACAACGAGATCACCCGGCCGCGGTAGTCGTCGGACACCTGCGACTGGATCGACGTGTTGAGCGACACGGCGTTGAGCACCCAGGCGCCGCCCATGAGGAACAGGCCCGCCAGGCCGAACACGTAGTGCGGGCCCCAGCCGAGCAGCTCCACACCGGCGACGAACACGAAGATCCCCACCAGCGACGTCTGCGACCGGGTCACCCTCTCCGACAGCGAGAGGATGGCGATGGAGCCCACGATCCCGCCGATGCCGAACATGGCGATCAGGAACCCGAACCCCGACTCCTTCTGGTTGAACTCGTCACGGGAGAACGCCGCAGCGAGCTGGACGATCGACGATCCGAACATGCCCATGACGGCGATCGTGATGATCGGATGCTGCAAGCCGGGCTTGCCCCGCAGGAAGCGCACGCCGTCGCGGAACTCGTCGCGGAAGCGGCCCTTGGTCCCAGCGACGATCTGCTGACTGGGCCGGATGGCGAGCAACGCTGCCAGGACGACGAAGAACGACACGGCGTTGCCGAAGAACGTGCCCGCCGGCCCCTCCCAGCGCAGGATCAGCCCGGCCGCGGCGGGCCCGAACGCTCGGGCCGCGTTGAACTGCATGGAGTTGAGCCGCACCGCGCTCATGAGGCTCTCGCGCGGCACGAGCAGCGGCACGAACGACTGCCACGCCGAGATGTTGACGCCGCTGGCGAGCGCGCTCACCGTCACCAGGGCCACCAGCCGATGCGGCGTCGCCTGGTCGCTGATCCACAGTGCCCACAAGGAGAACGCGGTGAGCATCGAGATCGACTGGGTGATGAGGATGATGCGCTTGCGTGGGAAGCGGTCGGCCAGCGTTCCTGCGATCGGCCCCATGAGCAGCCCCGGGCCGAAGGACGCGACGGCGCTCACACCGAGCCAGGTCTTGGAGTTCGTCATGTCGTAGAGCACGTACGGGACGGTGATGCTCTGCATCCAGGTACCCGAATTGGAGATGAGCGCGGCTGTCCAGAACAGGGCGAAGTCGCGATGGCGCAACGACGAGAGCGCACCACTCGGCGGTCGACCAGCCGGGGTGTCGGGAACCGCCTTCGTCGTTGGCATCGAGCGCAAACCTATCCTCCTGTCTCATGGCCGAGACCTTGGTGCACCTGGAACGCCGTGACCGTGTCGCGGTGATCACGCTCGATCATCCCGAGCGCCGCAACGCCCTCACCGCGCCGATGACCGAGCAGATCGTGGCGGTGTTCGACGAGATCGAGGCCGACGACGGTCTCGGCGCCGTGGTGATGACCGGCGCCGGCAAGGCGTTCTGCGCCGGTGCCGACCTCGGCGATCTCGCGATGGCGTCCGACTCCGATGCCGACAGGGCCGCGGCGCTGCGGGGCATCTACCGCGGCTTCCTCCGGCTGGCGGCCTGCCCGCTGCCGACGGTCGCCGCGGTGAACGGCGCTGCGGTGGGCGCGGGCTTGAACATGGCGTTGGCAGCCGATGTGCGCATCGCCGGCGCCTCGGCCCGGTACATCACCCGCTTCCTCGAGATCGGCCTGCACCCGGGCGGCGGGTGCACCTGGTTGCTCGACCGGCTGGTGGGCCCGCAGACCGCGGCAGCCATGATCCTCTTCGGCGAGACGGTCGACGGTGCGACCTCAGCTGCCACCGGGCTCAGTCACCGGTGCGTTCCCGACGACGCTCTGCTCGAGGAGGCGGTGGCGTTCGCCGCGGGCGCCGCGGCGGCCCCCCGCGAGCTGGCGATCAGGGTCAAGCAGACGATGCGCGCCACGCCGGCTCTGGCTGCGCATGCCGAGGCCGTCGAGTTCGAGACCGGCCCGCAGGTCTGGTCGTCGAAGCAGCCCTATGCCGCCGAGCTCCTCGCGTCCTTGCGCACCAAGGTCTCCGGCCGCTGACCCCCGCGGGCTCAGCCGCCGAGCCCCACAACCCCACAACCCCACCAAATTTGTGCAGAAATCGTCGCCTGGCGACGATTTCTGCACAAATTTGGGATGGCCCGGGCCTGGGCGGGGCCCGGGCAGGGGTGGGAGACGCGGGACCGGGGCGGCTCAGCCCGTCACCCGAGCCAGTGGTCGATGAGGTCGGCGCGGCGGTCGGTCCACTCCTCGGCGGTGATGGCGTAGCGAACGTGGTCTTCCCACACGCCGTTGATCTGGAGGAAGCGGCTCGCGAGACCTTCCTCACGCAGGCCCAACTTGGTCGGGATGCGCCGGCTGCGCTCGTTCCGGGGGACGATCGCCACCTCGACCCGGTGCAGCCGCATGTCGTCGAACCCGTAGCGCAGCATGGCGACGCAGGCCTCGGGGATGTAGTTGTTGCCGGCGTGACGCTGGTCGATCCAGTAGCCGAGCGACGCGAGCTGCGACGCTCCCCGCTGGATCCCTTGGAGGCTGATCTCGCCGATGAACGCTCCGTCACCGAGGAAGATGCCGAACTGGTGCGTGGAGTCGAGCTGACGCTGCCGCGACAGGGCCTGGCAGCGCTCCCGAAACGCCTGTGGGTCACGCACCGGATCGCTCACCGACCGCTCGGGACGGGGCTCCCAGGGCTCGAGCCAGGCCTTGTTCGCCGTTCGGACGCCGCTCCAGCTCGCCCAGTCGGCCGCGTCGAGCGGACGTAGCCCCAGCCGTCGAGCCACGACGGTGTAGGCGGACTGTCCCAGCGACGGCGCGCGACGGAGCACGACTCCGAAGGGTAGCGGCCGACCTCACGGCCGGGCACCCCGTCCGACGAGGGTCGCGTTCCCGGTGACAGGCTGAGGCGGGCTCCGTCCGCGACCGAACGTTGGAGTCGGGTCGGCGAGATAGCGTGGCGCCATGAAATTCGAGATCCGCCACAGTCCCAGCTTCGCCTGCACCAGGGCCATGCTCGGCCCCAACGAGCAGGTCAAGGTGGAGTCCGGGGCCATGATGGCCCACTCCGATGGTGTCACCCTCGCGGCCGGAGCCGAAGGCGGCCTCATGCGCTCGCTCAAGCGCGGCGTGCTCGGCGGCGAGTCGCTGTTCATCTCCACGTTCACCGCCTCCCCGTCAGGCGGATGGGTCGACATCGCACCGGCACTGCCCGGCGACGTGTTCATCGCCGGGCTCGACGCCACCTCGCCCCTCAACATCTCCAAGGGCTCGTGGCTGTGCTCGGCGCCGACGGTCAACATCGACACCAAGTTCGCCGGCTTCAAGAACATGTTCGGCGGCGAGGGCGCATTCCTGGCCCGGGCCACCGGGCCCGGCGAGTGCGTGCTGTCGTGCTACGGCGCGCTCGACGTCATCACCCTGCAGCCCGGCGAGCGGGTCGTGGTCGACTCCGGCCACCTCGTCGCCTACGAGCACACGATCTCGATGTCGCTGCGCAAGGCCGCCGGCGGAATCATGAACACGCTCAAGTCGGGCGAGGGCCTCGTGTTCGAGTTCACCGGACCGGGCGACGTGCTCATCCAGAGCCGCAACCCCGGCCTGCTCGGCGCCGCTGCTGGCGCTCCCGGCGCCCGAGCGTGACCGATACCCCGGCTACCCCGTCGAGCCCGCCATCCGAGAGCGCCGGTCTCGCAACCGAGAGCGCCGATCCCGATCCCAAGGATCTCCTGGTGTGGTGCGACCTGGAGATGACAGGCCTCGATCCGATGGTGCACGTGATCGTCGAGGTGGCGTTCCTGGTCACCGACTCGGCGCTCAACGTGCTCGACGACGGTGTCGACCTCGTGGTGCACCAGCCGCCCGAGGCCATGGCCACGATGGACGACTTCGTTACCAACATGCACACCAAGTCGGGCCTGCTCGAGCAGATCAGGGCCTCGACGGTGTCATTGGAGGAAGCGGGCGAGGCCGCGCTCGCGTATCTCACCAAGCACGTCCCGGCCCAGACCTCGCCCCTGTGCGGCAGCACGATCGGCATGGACCGCAGCTTCCTCGTGCGGTACCTGCCCGCCGTCGACGCCCATCTCCACTACCGGTCGGTCGACGTGTCGTCGGTGAAAGAGCTGGCCCGGCGCTGGTACCCGGAGGCCTTCCGCAAGCGTCCCGACAAGAAGGAAGGCCACCGAGCGCTGGCCGACATCATCGAGTCGATCGAGGAGCTGCGCTACTACCGCCAGACGATGTTCCGGTAGCCCCCCCCACCCCCCGGCTTCTTTGCGTCCCCGCCGACTCCCGGCGCGGTTCTGGCCACAAAGAAGCGGGGACGGGTAAACCTTTCGGGTGCCGGCGGGCGGGTGCCGGATGATGGACCCGACCGACCTCGGCTACGAGGCGCTGTTCCACGACGAGTCTCGGGACTGCTGCGCCTGGCGACGCTCAGAGATCGCGAGCTCGGTCGTGAAGTGACGCAGGAGGCGTTCACCCGCCTGTGGGCGAACTGGCCCCGGGTCTCGCGCTACGAGCGTCCCGGCACGTGGGTCAGACGGGTGACGATCCGCCTGGCCGTGCGGGCCCGACCCCGCGCCGATTCGCTCGCAGATTCGGTGGGGGCCGGTCGGGGCCTCGGGGGTCTCTGCGTCCACGAGGACAGCGAGCGGCTGACCCCGACACCCCCCTGTGAGCGAGGGGCAGTACGACGTCGAATGGCACGTCCACTTGCACTGTCCTCGGGGGGTGTGCTCTGCGGGTGGGAAGCCGGCCAACGGCCTCAGCCGAGGATGTCGAGGAGGGCGCCCAACAACGTGACGACGGAGCGGTCGCGGGCGTTGTGGCCCATGAGGCCGATGCGCCAGCCTTTGCCTGCGAGCTCGCCCATGCCGCCGCCGACCTCGATGCCGTAGCCCGTCAGCAGCGCCTTGCGGAGCGCGGCCTCGTCGAGATCGTCGGGCAGCCAGCACGACGTGAGCTGCGGGAGCCGGCGGCCCTCCTCGGCGAAGAGGCGGAAACCCAAGCCGGGCAAGGCTTCCTGCAGGCGCCCACCCACCGCGGCGTGCCGGGCCTGCGACGCCTCCAGCCCCTCGCCCAGCAGCACCCCGAGCCCGGCGTGCAGCGCGAACACCATCGTGACGGGCGCGGTGTGGTGGTACTTGCGGGCCGCGCCCATGTACGCGCCGATCATCCCCAGGTCGAGGTACCACGACTGCACCGGCGACTGCCGAGCGCCCAGACGGGCGACGGCCCTCATCCCGAAGGTGACCGGCGACAGGCCCGGCGGCACGCCCAGGCACTTCTGGCTGCCGCTGTAGCAGGCGTCGATCCCCCAGGCGTCGACCTCCAGAGGCACGCCGCCCAGCGAGGTGACCGTGTCGACGAGCAGGAGCGTGTCGGTCTGTTGCAATGCCTTCAGCGGCTCGACGTCGCTCAGCACGCCGGTCGAGGTCTCGGCGTGCACGACGGCCACGAGACGGGCATGGGGAGCGGCGCGTTGCGCGTCGAGGAGCGCCTCCGGGTCGATCGCCCGTCCCCAGGGCACGTCGACACGGATCACCGATGCGCCACAGCGTGATGCCACGTCGCACATCCGCTCGCCGAAGACGCCGTTGACGCCCACGATCACGGTGTCGCCGGGCTCGACGAGGTTGACGAAACAGGCCTCCATCCCAGCGGAGCCCGTCCCCGAGATCGGCAGCGTCAAGGCGTTCGTCGTGCGGAAGGCCAGACGCAGCCGCTCGCAGGTCTCGTCCATGAGGGCGAGGAACTCGGGGTCGAGGTGGCCCAGCATCGGCCGGGTCATGGCCGACACCACCTCGGGGTGCGGATTGGAGGGTCCCGGTCCCAGCAGCAGTCGCTCACTTACCATGAAAGCCAGCCTGACATGCCAGGAGCGTGCGATGCCGAACCTCCGTGACCTCAGAGAACGCGTGCTCGGGCCGTCGGGCGAGTGGCGTGCAGCCCAGCCCGCCATCGACCTGCGGGTGATCGAGGTGGTCTATCCCGAAGGGGTCGACCACGATGGCGTCGACCACGACCCGGGCTACGACCCGGGCTACGTCGACCACGACGGCGACCCGGGCTACGTCCCGCCGGGATTCGACCGCGGCGTCGCCGGGCGGCCACGGGGCTATCGGGACGGCTCGCGCTGGGAACGGCGGATCCAGCGCCGACGGGCCCGCACGCTGGCGATCCTCACCTTCGTGGTCGGGGTTCTCGTGGGCATCGCCATCGAGGCGCTTCGAGGCGACGATCCCCAGGCCCAGCAGACACAGACCGCTGCGGCGAACCCGCCAGGCCCGCCCACCCAGCAGACGGCATCCGACGGGTCGACGCTCCGCCCGTTCGACCAGGTCCACGTGCTCTCGGTCAACGGCGAGTCGGGCGTCGCCGGCCAGGCCACGGGGATGGGCAACCGCCTGCGAGCCGCGGGCTACACGGCGATCGACGCCACCAGCGGGCCGCCCGTCGAGCAGACCGTCGTGTACTCCTGGCCCGGCTACGAGGGCGAGTGCACGCGAGTCGCCGACTTCGTGGCCAAGAGCCGCAACGAGGCCGTGCGCACGGGCCTGCTCGACGGCAGCGTCACCAACACCGTCCCCGGGGCGTCGGATGCGCACTGCGTCGTCGTGATCGGCCCCCCGCAGGCCACCACCGTCACCTTCGAGACCGGCCCCTCCGTCGCCAGCGTCTCCTGAGCCCCACCCCACCCCACCCCACCCCACCCCAAATTTGTGCAGAAAACGTCGCCTGGCGACGTTTTCTGCACACAGATGGCGGCGGT
>VFJJ01000128.1 GCA_009886115.1 Actinomycetota bacterium | reverse complement strand
TCTGGGACGCCGTCGTGCTCCTGGCCCGCACCGCCGGCTTCTGCGAGCTCAAGCGCTCGATCCGCGAGTGGCCCCAGCCGGCATCGTGACCTGGACGCCGGCGTCCTGATCGTCGTCCCGTGTACCACGACCCACCGTGGCCTGCCGTCGCACGCCTCGGCAATGCCCCGGTCGAGGCGATGTTCGAGATCTCGCGATCGCTGCGCTTCCTCCTCGACATCTGACCCACCGGTGGCCTCTCATAGTTCCGGCTGACCGGGGTGTACCGCGCACTTCAGTGCCAGCTCGTCCAGGTCGGGTTGCAGGTCAGCCCCTCATGCTGGCACCTTCCTTCCGGGGGAACTTGCCCACATATGGGCTTGAAATCTTCCAAGCCGATGGCCTCCATCGATGCTGGGAAGTCATCAGCAACTCTCGTGTCAAGGGAGATCTTGGCCGGGCGAGCATCGACCGGAGACGGGTTACCAGGCGCTTACCCGGTGCGCTTTTCCCAGCGGAAGTGGCGGAGGGCGACCCAACCCGACGCGGCGAACCAGGCGAGCATGATGAGGATGCCGAGCCATTGCGAGGTGATGGCCCCGAAGCCGCTGACGGTGTCGGGGATGAACACCGAGCCGGCACCGTCGGGGTCGGGGGCCTTGGTGACGTGCACGAAGTCGAGGCCCAGGTATCCGGCGCGCAGCCCCTCCAGCAGCCACCGCAACGGGAACACGTTGGCGATCCAGCGCAGCACGGCCGGGGTCTCGTGGTACGAGAAGAAGACCCCGGAGGCGAACTGGAGCACGAGGAACGGCATCTGCACCATGGCCGGGGCCGAGTCGGCATTGGGGATGAACACCGTAAAGGCGATCCCCACCGACACGAACACCACGACCCCGAGCACCACGAAGAAGACGAACGCCAGCCAGTTCGCGGGGAAGGCGACGTCGTAGAACAGCCGGCCGACCACGAGCACGAGGATCGTCTGGATCACCACGAGCACCACCGACGACGCCGCCTTGGCGGCGAAGAGCGCCGAGGTCGACAACGGGGTACCCCGCAGCCGCTTGAGGATCAGCAGGTCGCGGTGGAACGACAACGTGATCGCCAGGTTCGTGTACGTGGCCGACATGATCGACACGCCGAGCATCCCGGCCACGAAGTACCTTCGGAAGTCGAGCCCGGGGGCCACGTCGCCATCGAAGATCGCGGCGAACATCACGAGCAACAGCAACGGCATCAGGAACGAGAACGCGGCCGCTTGGCGGTTGCGCCAGAAGCTCTTCTGCTCCAGCCTGATCTGCGAGACGAGGACGGCCGTCGACGGCTTCACGACGACCCCGTCACGACGACTCCGCCGGCGGGTCGGCCCCGACGATCGCCAGGTACGCGTCCTCGAGCGTGGGACGGTCGACGCTCAGGCCTTCGAGCTCGTGGCCGCGCCCCACCGCCCAGCCGGCGAGGATGTGCAGGGCCCGGGTGACCTGGGGGCTGACGATCTCCACGTGGCGATCACCGATGAGCACCTCGGTCATCGGGCCGAACTGGGGAAGGAGGCGCGCCGACAGGTTCACGGGCATCAGGAATCGGATGCGGGCCCGACCCCCGAACTGGGCCTGGAGCTCGTCGGGCGACCCTTGAGCGACGATGAGCCCCTGACTGATCACGATGACCCGGTCGGCGAGCGCCCGGGCCTCCTCCAGGTAGTGCGTCGTGAGGAAGACGGTCGTCCCATCGTCGACGAGCCCGCGGATGAGCGACCACGCCGAACGCCGGGCCGCAGGGTCGAAGCCGGTCGTGGGCTCGTCGAGGAACAGCAGCTCCGGGCGGCCGATCGTTCCCAGGGCCAGATCGAGCCGCCGGCTCTCGCCGCCCGAGAGGTCCTTCACCAAGACCTTCGACCGGTACTCGAGACCCACCCGGGCCAGGGCATCGTCGGTGTCGAGCGGGTTGGGGTACATGCGCCCGAAGGCGTCGACCGTCTCCCGCACGGTCAGGTACGGGATCAGGCCCGACTCCTGCAACACGATCCCGATGCGGCTGCGCAGCTCCGGCTGGCGTGACGCGGGGTCGAATCCCAGCACCCTGACCCGCCCGGCCGACGGTTGGCGATAGCCCTCGAGGATCTCGACGGTCGTCGTCTTGCCGGCGCCGTTGGGCCCGAGGAAGGCCACGACCTCGCCCCGCCGGACCGTCAGATCGATGCCCCGCACCGCCTCGTGATCGCCGTAGCTCTTGCGCAGCCCTTCGACGACGATGGGCGCGTCGTCATCCCCATCGCCTGCTGCGCCGATACCGAACCCCGTGGCCATCGGCCGGGAGCGTAATCGTGGCAGCCGGGGCGGCTGACCACCGCTCGCTCGCCGCTCCAGCGAGGCGCCGACCAACGAGGCGCCGACCAACGGCGTCCAACGGCGGCAACGGCGACCGTCGGCCTCACGCCACGAGCACAGCCCCAGCCTGCTACTGGACGACCAGGGCCGTGACCATGCCGAACATGCCTTCCTCGCGTTCGGCGTGGGTGAGGATGTGGCAGTGCCAGACCCAGGTCCCCACCACGTCGGCGTGCACGAGCACGGTGTAGCGCTCGCCCGGGCCCACCAACACGGTGTCAGCCCAGTAGGGCTGATCGAGGGCCAGGCCGTCCTTGGCGATGACGAGCTGCGGGAACTGGTGCAGGTGCATCGGGTGCACGAGCAGGCCTTCGTTCTCGTAGTGGATCATGAGCCAGTCGCCTTCGTCGGCGACGATCGGCGTGGTCGCCGGGAAGCCCTTGCCGTTGATGGTGAGACCGATCACTCCGGCGTCGTTGAGCACCATCGGGATCTCCTGGTCGACCGTCGTCGGCGGATCGTCCTCCGACGCTCGACCGGCGCCACCGGGGAGCACCTCGGGTAGCGGCATCTGACCGACCAGGAACGTGCCGAGCAGCCCGTTGGGGACGCTCATCTGGGCGCCGAAGTGAGCGTGGAACATGCCGACCGCCGGCTCCTCGACGGTGAACTCATACGTGAACTCCTCGCCGGGCAGGATCGGATCCTGGGTGATCGGCGCGACGCCGTCGGCCTCGAACGGCGTGCGGATCCCGTGGAAGTGCACGTCGGTGGCCATCGGCAGCTCGTTGTGCAGCACGACCCGAACGGTGTCGCCGACGTCGACCTTGATGACCGGACCGGGCACCTGGCCGTTGTACGTCCACGCATCGACGACCCGTCCCGGCTCGGTCTCGAACGGTGTGATCGCTGCCGTGAGATCGAACACCTTGGTCCCGTCGCCGAGCACCTCGGGCTCCATCACCTCGTTGCCCGTCCCCTGCGTCTCGGCCGGGAACGGCGTGAACGAGTCGAGCATGGCTTGCTGCATCGCCGCATAGTCGGGCTCCGCGGACGGATCGTGGCCGGCGACGGTGGTGCCGGTGGTGCCAGCAGCGTCGGCCGAACCGGGCTCGGCATCGACGACGGTGAGCGTCGCCACCATGCCCGCCGCGGCATGGCCGGGAATCAGGCAACTCAGCTCGTAGCTGCCCGGATCGAGCACGCCCAGGCTCAGCGTCTCGGTCTCACCTTCGGCCAGGTCGGCTGAACGGATCGAGTCGCTCAGGGCCACGTTGTGCACCGAGCTGTCCTCGTTGACCACGTCGAGGATGATCTCCCCGGCGGGCACGGTGTCGTCGGCGAGGTCGATCTGGAACGGGCTCTTCAGGACAGTCGCGATGCGGCCGCCGGGACCATCCGCCGGGTCGCCGGCTGCCGCAGCGCCACCGGCTGCTGCGCCCGAACCTCCGACCGTGGCGATCGGAGCCGTGTCGTCGTCGACGAGCGCGATCACGCCGATGATCACCGCCACGATCGCCAGGACCGTCACGAAGAACTTCCAGATGATCGAGTCGTCGAACGCCGGGTCGGTCTCCGGCGTCGATGGCGTCGAGCTGAGCTGCGGCGCTTCGGACATGGGGTCTCCGCTCTCGTTGGGGTCCTCGCGCTTCGGTCCCGCTCGTGAAGCGCTTCACGAGCCACGGTACGGATCGACGCCGGACGTCGCAGCGACCGGAGGTCATCGGTTCCGGGGCCGAAGGTCCCGGGTTGGCGAGGCCCGAGCGAAACCGCGATCGCGCGGTCAGGGATTCCGGACCGAAGCCCCGGCCGGTCGTGACCTTGGACCCGTGCGGAGTACGGGTCGACGCGGCACGATCGACGGGTGTTCGTCTACGACTTCGTGCAGCTTCCCCAACGGATGGATGATGTCTACGACCGTCTGGTCACCCACGGCGACGAGTGGATCCCTGCGGCATCGTCGGTCGCGGCACATGCGGCCGTCGAGATCGCTCGGGTCATCGGCGTGGAGCACTCGACGGTCAGAGCCTTGTCCACGTTGGGTGCCACCATGGGCCATCCCCGGGTCGGATCGGGCGCTGCGGTCATCCCGCTCCGCTGGTTGGCCGGTGGATTCGGCGGCGAGAGCCCGCTCGACACCGATCTCCGGATCGAGCAGGTCGCTCCGAGCGTCACCCACCTCGGCATCGACGGAGCCGTCCGGCCCCAGGCGCTGCCGGAGATCACGCCGGCTGTCCTGCGTCACGTGGCCAACGCGTCATTGCGGGTCTTCCTCGGTGAGCTGGCCTGGCGCGTCGGCACCGGTCTGGACGGCGGCGACCCGACCACCCGCCACGAGAGGAGCCCGTCATGAGCCAAGGTACCGGTCAGGGAGCAGGTCGGAGCCCGGGAGCGAGCGGCCCGAGGGTCGTCGCCGACGTCGCCCTCGGCGAGACCGTGGTGTTGTCCCCCGATGCCAGCATCGGAGATGCGGCCCGGGCGCTGCTCGTGCACGGATGTGGGGCGGTGCTCATCGGGGGGACCGACGCCATCCTCACCGAGCACGACATCACCCGGGCGGTGGCCCACGGCCGCGAACACGACGCGCCCGCCGTGCTCGTGGCCACGCCGCACCCGCTCGCGGTGCACTGCCACACCACGATCGTGGAGGCGCTCTCCATGATGCTGCGTCTCGGCGTGCGCAGCCTGGTCGTGGTCGACGACGCGCACCTGCCCATCGGGATCCTCGGCATGCCGGCGGCGCTCCAGGCCATTCTCAGCCCGATCGATGGTCCGACCTGGCTGCCTGCGCTGCGTCTCGCCCTCCAGGTCTCGATGGGCCGGTGACGGGCCGGTTGCTCGCACCCGGCACGCTCCAGCGCCTGTGCGAGCGCGACCGGGAACACCCGTCATCTGGTGCCCGATCTCGGCCCGGTAACGTCGGCCCATGCCCACGACCGGATCGGGACGACGCGCTCCGACGGGACAGGGCACACGAGCCCGTGAGCGTGCTGCTCTCGACGCTGCTCGGGACGGGCTGGCGTTCGTCACGCCCGAGGTGCTCGCAGCGAACGTCGTCGAGCGTGCCCCCGACGGAATCCTCGTCGTCGACGGAGCCGGGCGGATCGCCTTCGTCAACCACCAGACCGAGATCATGTTCGGCTGGACGCGCGACGAGCTCGTCGGCCAGACGGTCGAGGTCCTGATCTCCGGGTCCCACCAAACGTCGCACGCTCGTGTACGGCAGGCGTATCACGACCGGCCCAACGTCCGCCCGATGGGTGTCGGCCTCGATCTGGCCGGGGTGCGACGCGACGGCTCCGAGTTCCCCGTGGAGATCTCGCTCAGCCCGCTCGAGACGCCACTCGGTCGCTTGACGATCGCCCAGGTCCGCGACATCTCCGAGCGCCGTGCGGCCGAGCGCAGGATGCGGCGCGTCGAGCAGCAACTGGCCACCGTCGAGGAGCGCGAACGCATCGCCCGTGACCTGCACGACACCGTGATCCAGCGTCTCTTCGCCGTGGGCCTGTCACTGCAGGCGACGCTGCCTCGCATGGAGAACGAGGCTCTGGCGAGCCGGGTCGAGACGGCGATCATCGAGATCGACGAGACCATCCGCGACATCCGCACGGCGATATTCGGGCTCAGCATGGGCTCGAGACGACGGGCCAGCCTGCGGGCCGAGATCATCGAGATCGCCTCCGACGCGGCGCGCACACTGGGATTCGAGCCCCGCGTGCGCTTCACGGGGCTGGTCGACACGACGATCGACGCTGGGGTCCACGACGAGTTGGTGCCAACCATCAGGGAGGCTCTCTCGAACGTCGCTCGCCACGCCCGCGCCCACCAGGTCGAGATCGACCTCGAGCTCGGCCACGGTCGTCTCACGCTCCGCGTCACCGACGACGGGGTCGGGCTCGCCCGCGACGGTCCCGCCGTCGTCCCGGCGCGCCCGGGCGGTCAGGGCCTGCGCAACATGGCCGAGCGGGCCGACCGGCTCGGCGGCACGTTCGTGATCGACACCCAGCCCTCGGGCGGCGCCGCCATCGTGTGGTCGGTCCCGTGCTCGGTTTGACGGCCGCCTCAGCAACGGGCTGGCGATCGAGCGTGCCCGCCGTCCCGAAGGACCCGCTCAGGGTGCCGTCGGGGTCAGTCGCTCTCGCCACCGTCGCGGCGGATCTCGAGCTGCGCGAGGAACTGCTCGAGCTCGGCGGCCAACTCGTCGCCTGACGGGAGGTCGACGGGCGACCGTCCGAGCGTGGTGATGCCGGTGCCCGCGGCCACGGCCGCGTCGAAGTCGGCTTCCAACTGGCGCAACGACGACCGGTGCTCATCGTTCGCCTCGACGGCTGCGTCGATGCGCGCCCTGAGGTCATCTGCCGAGCGGGCCAACCTGCCGGTGTCGATCGTCATGCCCGTCAGCTCGGCGAGACCGTCGACGAGGGCCGCAGCGGCCGCCGGGAAGGGATTCGAGGCCACGTAGTGCGGCACCCGGGCCCAGAGCCCGACCGCCGGGATGTCGGCGAGCGCCGCGGCCTCCTCGATGGCCGCCTGGATCCCGGCCGGAACGTCCATGCGCCCAGGAAGGAACCCCACACGCTCCGCCAACGCAGCGCTCGACGCCGTCGCGCTGAGCAGCGTGGGTCGAGAATGCGGGACCATGGTGGGGAAGGCCCCGAGGCCCACGACCATCCGAGCTCCGAGCTCCTGGGCCAGCTCCACCACGGCTCGGGCGAACGACGGCCATCGGTGATCGGGCTCGACGCCGGCGAGGAGCAACAGGTCGCGGCCGCTGCGGTCGCGCCCGGCGCGAAGCTCGATGGCCGGCCAGTGGAGCCCACGATTGATGCCGTCCTCGAGGCGCATGGTCGGCCGACGAGATCGGTGGTCGAGCAGGGCATCGGTGTCGAATCGGGCCACGGTGGAGGTCGCGCACTGCTCGAGCAGGAGCCGCATGGCCTCGGCTGCGGCGAACCCGGCGTCGATCCACCCTTCGAGCCGGACGACGAGCACCGGCTCGTCGAGGTGGGGCCGCTCGTGGATCTCGTACATGGATCCCAGGTTATGCCGCCGAGGATCGATCCCGTCCGGCGATGACGCAGCCGGACGACCGGCGGGGATCTCCCTCCCCAGCGCCGCTCCAGCAGGCAGTCGCGATCGGTCCGATCAGCGTCGGAGGCCGACGAGGAATTCGGATCGGACGCCCGTACACTCGCAGTGCGTGACGAAACTTCCCCTGGTGCCTTGGCGCGCCATGCGATCCTGGCGGCCGTGGAGCGCGGCGCTCGGTGCAGGGATCCTCGCGCTCTTCGCGATCTGGGGCATCGCCGCGGCGCTCGACGATGGCGGCGTGGCGAGGAACGTGACCCTGGCCGGACGCGACGTCTCGGGTCTCGACGACGCCGAGCTGACCGCGCTGGTCGCCGAGATCGCTGCGGGGTACTCGGCCACGCCCGTCGAGCTCCGCGTCGGCGACGACATCATCACGACGACCGCAGGAGCTCTCGGGATCTCGGTCGACACCGAGACCACCATCGAAGCCGTCCGTCGGCTCGGCCAGCCCGATGCTCCCTTCGCCCTCCGGCCGTTCGAGTGGATCGGCTCACATCTCGCCGAGCACCGTGCCCAGGTCCTCTTCGACATCGACGAGGGCCGTGTGCTCAGCCAGGCGCCCGAGCTGCTCGCGTCAACCGCGATCGAGCCCCGGGAGCCCACGGTGACGATCATCGACGGTCGGCTGGCGCTGAGTCCCGGCGTTGCGGGCTCCCGCGTCGATCCGACGTCGGTGCTCAACGCCCTCCCGGTCGGCTCTGCGCTGTCGGCCGGCTCGATCACCATCGACGTCACCACGGTGGCCGTCGCCCCGCGAGTGACCGACACCGCCGTCGAGACCCTCATCGACGACGCCGAACGGCGATCGCGATCGGGTCTCGAGCTGCGTGTGGGCGACGACCCCGATACGGTCGAGGTCCCGGCCGACACGATCCGAGGCTGGTGGCGCCCCATCATCGGCGGCGACCAGGGTGTGCTGCTGACGCTCGACCAGGATCGCATCCTGCGCGATCTCGCGACGTTGCTCGAAGACCGGGGCACGAGCTCGGGCGACGCCACCTTCTCCGTGGCGTTCGGCACGGTCGTGATCGTCCCCCCTCCCGGCGGTCAGGTCTGTTGTGACCCCTCGACCGCGATCGACGTGACCGAGGCCCTGGCCGACGACCCCGCGACCCCCCGGCCCGTGCGGGTCACCCTCCGTACGGCCGTCCCGGCCCAGGAGCTTGCTGAGGCCGAAGCCCTCGGCATCACCGAGCTCGTGGGCTCGTTCACCACCAGGCACCGCTGCTGCGAGGACCGGGTGGACAACATCCACCGGATCGCCGACTTGATCCGCGGTCAGGTGATCCTCCCCGGCGAGACCTTCTCGGTGAACGACTTCGTCGGCCCCCGCACGGTGGAGAAGGGTTTCGTGGTGGCGCACGTCATCGAGAACGGCGTGTTCGAGGACGCCGTCGGTGGCGGGATCTCGCAGTTCGCCACGACGATGTTCAACGCCGCGTACTTCGCCGGCCTCGACTTCGAGGAATACCAGAGCCATTCCATCTACATCAGCCGCTACCCGCGCGGGCGCGAGGCCACGCTGAGCTTCCCCCACCCCGACCTGAGCATCGAGAACACCACGCCCTACGGCATCCTCATCTGGCCCGAGTACGACGACACCTCGCTCACCGTCAACCTGTACTCGACCAAGCACGTGGTCGTCGAGCAGACGGGTCAGGAAGATCGGGCCCAGGAGCAGTGCACCCGCGTGATCACGCGCCGCCGCCGGACCTATCCCGACGGGACGGTCAAGAACGACGAGGTGTTCGCGCAGTACCGGCCAGCCGAGGGGCTGAACTGCCGCGGTGAGCCGACCATCCCCACCACGACCACATCCACGACAACGACGACAACCCTTCCCGGCGAGACGACGACCACGCTTCCGGGAGCGACAACGGTGCCCGGAGCCACGACCGTGCCACCCGACCAGACGACCGTCCCGGCTGGAACCACGACCGCGCCCACGACCGCTCCCCCGCCGCCGTAGCCGCCCAGCCGCTGACCCTGGTCGCGGAGCGCGCCACCCGGTGCACCCCGCGCCGCGGGTTCGCCTCGACGCCGATCACACCGTCAGGGCCATCAACCTCTCGAGTGCGACGAGCTGCGGAGCCGTCCCCACGGCGATCACGATCTGCCCGGCAGCGACCCTGGTCTCGGGTGACGGGTTGGGCACGAAATCGCCTCCGGGCTCACGCATGGCGAGCACGAGGGCACCCGTACGGTCCTGCACCTCGAGCTCTCGCAGCGTTCGACCGTTGGCCGACGAGGATGCGGGGACCACGACCTCTTCGAGACGGAACTCGAGGCTGCCGTCGTGCATGACCACGTCGAGGAACTCGGCCACGTGGGGCTGCAGCACGAACGCCGCCATGCGGGCCCCGCCGATGCGGTAGGGGTTCACGACCCGGTCGGCCCCGGCGCGGCGCAGCTTCGACTCCGACGAGTCGGCGAGAGCCCTGGCCACGATGAAGAGATCGGAGCGCAACGATCGGGCGGTCACGGTGATGAACACGTTGCCGGCATCGTGGTCGAGCGCCGCGACGAGAGCACGGGCATGGTCGATGCCAGCGGCGCGCAGCACGTCGTCATCGGTGGCGTCGCCCACGATGTACGGGTACTCGGACCCGGCCAGCATCTCCTCCGAGGTGTCGATCACGACGACGTCGTGGTCCGAACCGGCCATGTAGCCCGAGAGCGCGTGCCCGACGCGTCCCCATCCGCACACGATCACGTGGCCGCGCATGCGGCCGATCGCCTGGTCCATCCTGCGCCTTCCGTAGAGGTTCGTGATGCGGCCTTCGACGAGTGACTCCAACAGCGCACCGGTGGTGTACAAGGCGGTTCCGGCGCCGCCCACCACCACGAACATGGTGAAGATCCGTCCCGTCGCGTCGAGAGGACGGACCTCGCTGAAGCCCACGGTCGTGACGGTGATCACGGTCTGGTACAGCGCCTCGAGGAAGGTGAAGCCCAAGAGGAGGTACCCGAGCGTTCCGGCGACGACGACGAACGCGAGCGTCGTCGTTGCCAACCTGAGTCTGCGCCAATCCGTCACGCACCATCCTGCCCCATCCGCGAGGGCCCGAAATCCATCGCGCTCGGTGCGGCCATCGCGACCGCATCGGGGGCCATCGATCTCGTCCGGCGCGCCCCGGATGGGTCGCGATGTCACGGGCGCGCCATGATCGCGAGATGACGCCGGGCTCCATGCGCTCCAAGCTCCTGGTCGCGACGCCGACGCTCGACGGCTCGTTCTTCGAGCGCACCGTGATCCTCCTGCTCGACCACGATGACGATGGAGCCCTGGGCCTCATCGTGAACCGGCCCGACGACCTCGACCTTGCCGATGCCCTTCCGGCGTGGGCCGAACGGGCACGCCCCCCTGCGTTGGTGTTCGTCGGCGGTCCCGTGCAGCCCAACGGGGCCATCGGGCTCGGCCGTCTCGAGCTCGGCCCCGCCGGCGGCAACGAGGATCCAGACGGTGGGTCGTCGGTCATCGACGGATTCGCGGCGGTCGGCTTCTTCGGTCTCGGGACAGTCGATCTGGAACGCCGGCCCGACGAGCTCGGGGCTGTCGCCGAGATCCGCTTGTTCGCCGGCCATGCGGGATGGGGGCCGGGCCAGCTCGAAGGTGAGATCGCCGAAGGATCGTGGTGGGTGTGCGAGTCGGTCGCCGACGACGCGTTCAGTGCCGACCCGACATCGCTGTGGCACGCGGTCCTGGCCCGTCAGCCGGGGCGTCTCCGTCTGTTCGCGCTGTTTCCCGACGACCCGTCGGCGAACTGAGCTCCGGCGCTCCGAGCCGCCAACCGAACGGTCTCAGGCCTGCCAGCTCAGCTCTTCGTAGCGCTCGACGATCCGCCAACCGTCGGGGGTACGGGCCAAGGTGTCGTTGTAGAACAGGCCGGTGCGGGTGAGCTGCGGCCCTTGCCCGGTGTCGAAGAAGACGAAACACACCACCGGGACCCGGGTCGTCGCCCCTTCGCCGGCGAGCACGAGACGCAGCCCGCCGGAGATCCGCTGGGCCTTGGGCATCATGGACTGCAGCTCGGCCAGCCACGCCCGATACTCGGCGTATCGGCGCACGGGCTGGCCGAAGTCGCGGAGGTCGATGGCGGCATCGGCCGAGAACGTGGTGTCGTACATGGCGAAGTCGAAGGCCTCAGCCGCCGCGAGCTGGCGGTCGTAGAGGTCGGCGATCGCCAGCCGGTCCTGGATCTCCTGCACCGTGTACACCCGGTCGGCCATTCGCCACCCCGCTCCCTCGTTCTCGTCGCCGCCCTGTGGGAGACCCGTCAGGAGCCCAGTCGGTAGGCCCAGTCGGAAGCGGCCCCGTTCCGCCGACGCTACCTGCGGACCAGGGCCTCCGCCCGGTAGCTTGCGTGCTCCGACGCACGACCTCGGGGGTATCGGTTCGATGATCAAGTCGTTCACGTTCGTCAAGAAGCAGCCGCACCTGAGCGCGGCCGAGTTCTTCACCCGGTGGACCGAGCACACACGCGACTGGGACCTCCGCGACCATCCCGAGATCACCCTCAACCGCTTGGTGATGATCGAGGGCGACAGCCCCTACATCGGGATCGCAGAGAACCACTGGCCCGACAACGAGGCGCTCCAGCAGGCTGCCGCCTGGTACGCCACCGAGGACGGCCAGAAGCACTGGGCCGACCTGTGCACATTCATGGACATCGACAACAGCCCGACCGTGATGGTGACCGCCGAAGCCGACGTGAACCCCGTCGACGGCATCAGGATGGTCGTCGCATCCACGTCGAGCTGAGGGACGGCCCCCGCCATGGACCGCACCCCGAGCCTGTCGGTCGACTCCAGCGATTCCAGCGACTCCAGCGACCCTCGTGCCCAGCCGGCCACGGCCGCGGTGCCCGAAGAGCTGCCGGGCGAGCTGTCGAGCTGGATCGAGCAGGCGACGGGCTCCACGGTCGCATCGGCCGCCAGGCACCTCTCCGGAGCCTCGCGTCAGGCCTGGACGATCGACACCGCCGACGGCCGGCCCCTGTTCCTGCTGCGCGACCAGGTGGGTGCCGGCGGTGGCTCGGCTCGCGATGCCGCCGTCCTCCGGGCGCTGGCGTCGAGCCCGGTGCCGGTCCCGGCGGTCGTGGCCGACGACGCACCGCTCGGGGTCGTCCTCCTCGAACGGGTCGCCGGCCGCTCCGATTTCCCGGCCGTCGACCGCGAGGACGAACGCGAGCCCACCGCCCGGCATCTCATGGAGATCACCGGGTCGTTGCACCTCCTCGACATCGAACCCCTCGGCCTCGACCATCTCGCCCGTCCCGCGACGGCCCGCGACCACGCGCTCGCTCTGCTCGACGGCTTTGCCCCCATGGCCGATCTGCTCGACAGCGGCGATCCCGAGCCGCTGTTCGACGTGGCGATCGACTGGCTCCGTCGCCATGTCCCCACGGCCGTCGAGCGCACCTCGCTGGTGCATTCCGACATGGGGCCGGGCAACTTCCTCTACGCAGGCGGGCGCGTCACCGCCGTGCTCGACTGGGAGGTCGCCCATCTCGGCGATCCGATGGAAGACCTCGCCGCCATCTCGATTCGCGACATGGCAACGCCCGTCGGTCACCTCCCGACCCGCTACCGGGAGTACACCGAGTCGAGCGCCATCACCGTCGACCTCGAGCGGGTCCGGTACTACCGGGTGCTCGTGCTCACGCGCAACAGCCTCATGCTCAGCCTGGCGCTCCAACGGGCCACTCCGACGCTCGACGTCGCCCAGCTGTCGATGTACCGGATGCTCTTGATGCGGGCCGCGGCGATCTCGTTGGCCGATGCCGTCGCGCACGGCGATTCGGCCGATCGTGCACGGGCCGCTGATTCCCGGTCCGCGTCCGGGCTGGTGGAACGAGCCCACGAGCAGGCCGCTGCGATGCGCGAGGTCATGGGCCCGTTGGCTGATCGGCTGCCCCAGCCCCTGGAGGACGGGCCGTGATCGTCGGAATGAGCCACGGGCTCTCGGTCGGCCACGGCGACGACCTGTACCACCCCGTCACCAGCGACGACCCGGCGTGGATCGAGACCGTGTGGTTCCCGTTCTCGATTCCCGAAGCCGGGATCACCGTCTCGACTCGCATCGTCGCCCAGCCCAACCGGAACCTGCTCGGCGTGACGCTTGCCGCCTGGCGCGGCGCCGGCGAGCGCCTCGGCGCGGCCGTCTGGAACGGGCCGTTCGAGACCGACGCCGGCGACCGGCCCGATCTGCGCGATGTCACCTTCCCCAACGGATTACGACACGTCGTCGAGGAGCCCTTGCAGCGCTACCACATCCATCGAGCCGCGGTCGATGGTGCCGGAATCGGCGGCGGAGGCGGCGGAGGTGCCGGGGGCGACATCTCGCTCGACGTGCGCTTCGAGGCGGTCATGGAGCCCAACCCGGTGGCGCCCGAGGAGTCGCCGGGTATGTTCCTCGGGCACCTCGAGCAACCCGGCCGGATGACGGGACACGTCGTGATCCGGGGCGAGCGCCACCCCGTCGATTGCGGCACCGTGCGTGACCGCTCGTGGGGGCCGCGGCAGCCCCGTTCCGACCTGAGGCTCGGCAACGCCTTCGGGACGGCCGACGCCTCGTGCGCCTTCTTCGCCTACGTGAACCCGGGCGTCGACGGCACCGAGCACATCACCGGCGGTTATCTGTTGCTCGAAGGCCAGGGCGCGGTCATCCGTCGGGGGCTTCGCAGCACCACCTGGGACGGACCGGTGCCGTCCTCGGTGGTCGTCGAGGCCACCGACGCGCTCGGGCGCACCCTACGGGCCGAGGGGCGCTCGGTGAACTCCAGCGCCAACGACGCAGGGAACGATGTGTACGCCGTGCTGAACTTGATGGCCTGGAATGTCGAGGGACGTCCCGGTCTCGTGGTCACCGGCGAGAACCACGACGTCTGGTCGAAACCGGCCTGGTTGGCCGCGGGCCGCCCGGAGCTGTGACTTCGTGCAGCGAGTCGTGACGGACGCGGTGTTCAGATCAAGGCGACGGACGTTGGTACATCGACTCGAGGATCTCGTCCCACGCCTCGTCGGTGCTCGAGGCCCGCAGCTCGATGAGCTGCTGAGCCATGGCGCCCACGACGATCCGGGTGGGAGCCGGCGTAGACGTCAACGACTCGACGATCGCGCCGGCCACGTCGGGCGGCGTCGACGCCCCTTCGAGTCCGGCGCCCCGGAACGTCCCCTCGAGCGCCCCTCGGATCGAGGCGGTGAACCGCGCGTAGGGACCGTCGGCCGCGGCCTCGAGCTGTTCCATCGACGACAGGGCCGCCTCCCCGTACTCGGTGAGTGTCGGGCCGGGCTCGACGAGCGTGACGCCGATCCCGAACGGAGCGACCTCCCAGCGCAGCACGTCGCTGACCGCCTCGAGGGCGTACTTCGATCCGTGGTAGGCGCCGCCGCCGGGGAACGTGAGCCGGCCACCCATCGACGACACGTTGACGATGCGCCCGGCGCCTGCCAGGCGCATGCCCGGGAGCACGAGCTGGCACAGGCGCATCGGCCCGAACAGGTTCACCTCGAACTGTTGGCGCACGGCTTCGAGGGGCGTGTCCTCGATCGGGCCCTGCTGACCGAAGCCGGCGTTGTTGACGAGCACCGCCACCGACCCGTGCTCGTCCTCGATTCGGGCCACGGCCGCCGTCATCGAACCTTCCTCGCTGACATCGAGAGCCAGCGTGCGACAGCCCAGCGCCTCCAGGTCGGCGATGGCCGCGGGGTGCCGGGCGGTCGCGTAGACCAGCCAGCCGTCGGCCGCGAGCCGAGCCGCCGTGGCCCGTCCGATCCCCGACGAGCAGCCGGTGACCAACACGGCTCCCCGCCCGGCGCTCATTGCCATGACGCCGTCTCCCACGGTTGTCCGCCGGTGACCTCGCTCGGCTCGATGCCGAGGTGGCGCTCGAGGTTGCGATGCAGGTTGGTGATGCGCCGCTCCTCGTGCGAGAGGGTGAGGTGGGTGAACGAGGGTTGGTGCAGTCCCCGTTGGGCCCGTTGCAGGTTGGCGATGTCCTGACTGAACACCAGTCCCAGGGGAGCGTGCTCCGCCGGCACGGTGACGACCGGGGGTCGGGGCTGCGCGCGGCGATCGTCGGCGTCGGTGATCCGCCGATACGAGAACACGTCCATCAGGCACTCGTCGGGGGTGGGCCCGGGACGCATGCGCAACACGGTGAAGCCCTCGACGAGGTACAGGAGCGTCACGTTCGGGAACACGTTGTACTGGGAGAGGGTCATCACCTGCTCGCTGTCGAAACCGACGACGTCGGCGCCGGCCGCGGTGGCCGTCGAGCGCAGCCGTGCCTCGATGACATCGCGAATCGTGGACCCAGCCGGGATCGGCGGATGGGGACCGGGTTCGTCGCGCGACGACACGCCGATGCGCTCACCCTGCTGACGCCAGAACGACTCCCATATCTCTTGCGGCGTCGCCCCGTGACGCAAGCGGGGACTGGGGATCCCGTACGGCTGGGTGAGCGCGCCGTGGAGCCCCCAGATGCGCGTGAGCGAGTTGACGTCGTCGGTCGAGGGAATCATCTCCCGGTGGATCCCCTGCACGTGGTAGGTCTCGCTGAACGCGTCGATGCCCGTCTTCCAGTTGCACGGCAAGGCCGTGGTGACCACCGCCCGGCACACATACTCGTCGGGACGCGTCCAGGCGGTGTCGCTCGGGAGCGCTTCGAGGAACTCGCCCAGCGGGTCGGCGAGCGGGTCGAGGTTGACCCAGACCAGGCCGCTCCACTCCCCCACCTGCACCGGCGCCAACCCGTAGTCGTCGTTGCGCAAGACCCCGAAACCCTTGCGGGACGGGACTTCGCGCAGTCGACCCTCCAGGTCCCAGCACCACCGGTGGTAGCCGCAGCGCAGCTCGGTGAGGCCCTCACCTGAGCCGTGGCAGAGCTCGTTGCCCCGGTGGCGGCATACGTTCTGGAACGCCCGAAGCACGCCGTCGCCGCCGCGGACGACGATCACCGAGAGCGTGCCGATGGTGTGGTCGTAGAAGTCGCCCGGTTGGCGTACGAGGTCGACAGGGCAGGCGATCTGCCACACGCGGGGCCAGAGCCGTTCCTGCTCCAGCCGGGCGAACTCGCTCGACACGTACCGGTGGGCCGGTACCCGCACCGGTTCGTGGCGCCCGTCGACCGTCCCGATGGCGCTGCCCACCGGCGCCGTGTCGGTCAGCTCCCCCTCGAAGACGGTCACGGCCCGGGCATCGCTCATGAGGGTCGAGGCTAACGCCGCCGTGGCCGCCACGGGCTCAGCACCCTCCTCGTTCTTTGCGGCCAGGACCACCCCCGGCACCGGCTCAGCCGCAAAGAACGACGAGAAGGGGTCACCCCGACGACGTTGAATCGGCAACGTTGCGTTGGCAGTAGGCGCCTCGGTCGGGTGCTGGGGACCGGCGTGGGAGTGAGGCGTCGACGTCGATGATCGCCACCGCGGCGGTCACGGCGACGCGTTCGATCTCGGCCTCGATGTCGGCTCGTTCGGAAGCCGAGCCGGCGCCAGCGAGCCGGACGCCGAGGTCGAACGCCTGGGTGCGCCAGCGAGCGATGAGTGACACCGCGTCAAGGTCTTCGGTGCCCGCTGGAACAGGTGCGTCACCACCGAGCAGGCGCAGCGAGGGGTCGAACCGCTGCGCGACTCCTTCGATCATCGGACCGCGTACCTCGGCGATGACGTCGTTGACCCGTAGGAAATCGTCCCCACCTGTGGAGGCGACGTTGGTGTCGCTCGTGGGGACGTCGGCCTCAAGGATCGACGCCACCGCGTAGGCGAGGTCGCGAGTGATGTGGGCGTTCATCCCGAGCAACAGATCGGCGGCTGCGCTGACCCGCTCCTCGTCGGCTGCGGCGAAGGCCATCTGCCAGGCCCCGGGGACGTCACCGGTCCGGCCTGACGTCCAGTTGTCGATGGCGTCGAAGTACAGACGGGCGAACACGGCATCGAGCAGCGTGACACGCCGTGGATCGGCGAAGTAGTCGGAGTCGGCGGCTCGCGCTGCGACGCCGCGGGTCATCTCCAGGTAGGTGAACGCGAACACGGCGGCGTGGTCACAGCCCAGGGCCGCGAGCCGAGTCTCCATCTCGCCGACGACGGCGTCGAGGCACGCCGCCTCGCCACGCCGGCAGACATTGGCCGACGACCGATCGACGCCCGGCGCCAGGCCGGTCACGGCCCGGGCCCAGGCCGACGTCTGCGGGGTCCCCGGGTTCACCGGACCCGATCCGAAGCCGGCCGCAGTCGGACCCGCAGGCGCGCCTCGTGGCGCAAGCACGGTCACAGCCAGCGATGCGACCAGCACCGCAGTCCACAAAACGATCGACCTCGCCGTCGAGGCCGACCTCGGTCCCAATCCCGGCCCCTTCATGGCGTCATCGCAACATCATCCGGCACGGCCGGGGTCGAAGCGGCGTAGAGCGAACGTGGTCGCGATCAACGGGACGATGATGAGCAGAGCCAGCGCGACGAGCGCCGTCAACCAGGCCCGCGCCGTGTGCGCCCATCGGCCCTCGGGTCGGTAGTCGACGGTGATCGCGTCGACGGCAGGGATTGCGTCGGTGGCGTCGACCGTCCTGACGTCGCGCAGGCGTCCCGAGAAACCCTCGAGGCGGTTGACGTCGGCGGTGGCCGCGGCGCCGGCAAAGCCCCACTGGGCGCTCGAGGCCAGGCTGAGCTGCTCGAGGCCGGGACGGTCGACAATCTCGGGGAGGATGCCCCCGGCCGAGAGCACCAGCTGGAGGATCAGCACCACGGGCAACAGCGTCGTCGCCCTCTCCGCCGATCCCGCCAGTGCGGAGATCAGCAGGGCCAAGGCCATCGAGGCGAGCCCGGCGACCGCGACGATCACGGTCAACTCGAGCGGGGCCCAGCCGAGCAGGATCGCCGATCGGGGGCCGTGCTGGCGGGCGGTGGCCAACGCGACGACGACCACGGTCTGACCGATCACGATCAAGCCCAACACGATCGCCTTGGCGGTGACGTAGGCCGAGAGCGACAGCCCGACGGCCCGTTCGCTCCACAGCAACGGCAACTCGCGAGCGACCTCCCGAATGGCCACATTGGCGCCCAGCCACGTGACACCGAGGATGAGCACGAACAACACCAAGGGGGCCACCGACACGAACCGGACCTCCTGCGGGCCGGGCACTCCGAGCTCTCCGGCAGGCAACGCC
>VFJJ01000034.1 GCA_009886115.1 Actinomycetota bacterium | reverse complement strand
GAGCGTCAACACCAAACTCCGGCTCCTCACCCGCATCGCCTATGGCTACAAGAACACCGACGCTCTCATCGCCCTCTGCTACCTCGACCGGGGCGGATACTGCCCAGCCTTACCCGGCCGCGACACGTGATACCCACCCACGGAAGCAGCAGGAGAGCCTCATAGGTCGGGTGGTTGTGAGCGGGGAGGTTTCTCGGTCGGCGTTGGCCGTCGCGGGAGCCCAACGGCATGGGGGACGTGTCCCGGGAGCTGTGCTGGATCGTCCCGGTGTGCGACCGCTGTCGGTCGTGGTCTGTCGATCGCGATGACGGGGGCCCGGTGAGATCGGGTACGTATCGTCTGCTGGCGGTCTGACCGTGGCCCGAACGGTCAGGGTAGCCTGACAGGCTAGGTGAGTGTCAGGCTACTCTGACGTTCATGGACCGTATCGAGCGTCTCAAGACCGATTCGCCACCTTCGCCGGGTCGCTACCGTGACGCACTGCGCTCCGCCCGGGGGCGTGGCGGCCCTTGACACCCGCCAGAGCGGTCACGTTCGCTTCCAGCAACTGGCCGAACACCTCCAGACCAACCGCGACCGCCGCCGCCAGCAGCCCTTCGCGCATCCGGGCTTTGGATCTACCACCACCACCAGAGCTTGCGATCGCCCGTCGTTGTCGCCTGACAACAAGCGTTCGATCTCCTGGATCTCACGCGCAATCTCCTCGAAGTGGCGGAGACGCGCCAGCGGATCCGGCGCGATGAGGCGGAGTAGAAGATCGATCTCGCGCGCGCCGAGATCCTTCGCCGAGGCCGAGCTGAGATGCTCGACAACAGAGGCACGCAGGAGTGCAGCCGACGAGGCCGGCAGATGTTCAAGGTTCGCCACGAGCCGGGCGGCGAGCATCCCGAAGGCGAACCAATCGGTGTCGGGAAGGTGAGCGATCTCGTCGGGAGCAAACTCCGGAGGGGTGGACCACGCGGACACGGGGGCCGGACGGCCGCCGGGCGAGCCCGTGCGCGAGCGATCTGAGTGCGGACCAGAGCTGAACGCGCTTCGCCACGCTTCGACCACCGAGCCAGTTCAACGCTGCCGGCTTGTCTTCGATGGTGACGCCGATCCCACAGGTAGAGCAGCCGGTCGAGTTGGTGCCGCACCCGTAGTCCCACCAGTTGTGCGGCCAGACGTGGGCGCAGGTCCCGGATCCGGAACCGGACGCGTCGCTGCCGGGCGGGGCGCTGATCACGCAGGTGTTGGGCTGGTTGAAGTACGCGGCGCTCGCCGCTGCGGTCGCCGGTTTGCTGATCGGCGGGGTCGCGACCGGTGTCGGGCATTTCGGGTCGAGCTATTCGGCGTCGGCGGCCGGCAAGAAATGGGTGCTCGGCGGGATCGGTGCCGCGATGATCGCCGGACTCGCGCACACGATCGCGACGACCGTCTACAACGCGACCTGATCGATGCAGCGCTCAACGATGTACGCAAGCGCGGCGATCGCGGTGATCGCCGCAGGGTCGATCGGACTGCGGGCCTGCAACACACCGTCCGCCGAACGCGACGCCGCGGTCCCGGTCGCCCCGTTGACGCTGTGCAGGTGGCGTCACCGGTGGGGCCGACAGCGGTGGTCGATGGTGTCCCCCACCGAGTTGGTGTGGTCCGAGATCCCCCTCACCGCCCGGGTCGTGTCGCTCACCAACGACCGGGCGCTTCTCAAGGCTAGCGCTAGCGGGAGTGCCAGGACAGGCCGGTTTGTCTTGCGGGCGACTGCGCTCCGATCGGCCGGAAGAACGACCACCGAGCGAGTCGCAGGCAGCTCGCGGAACGCCCCGCCGTGTCCATCGCAGTGCATCCACCGGGCGGTTCGTTACGTCGGCAACGACTACCCGACACCCAGAGTCGACGATCACGCACCGAATCTGAACTGCCGCTCAGCCGGCGGTAGGTGGCGTCGCCCTCCGAGCGTCAGACAGCCAGGCGGAACGGCGGGTACTCGTCGGTGACCAGCGCGAAGGCGTAGCCGATGACTCGGTTGTGCCAGCGCATGGCACCAACCGTGAAGTCGAAGAGGCCCAGCGGATAGCGGCCGGTGAAGACGATGGCGAACCAGGCGGCGATCGCTGCGAACACCAGGCCGACGTCGAGGACGATCAAGACGATGTAGCGGGGGATGGCGAGGAACCACTTCACGAGTGGCATCCACCGGTTCAGGTCGGCGGAGACGTCGGGATACGGGAGGTGGAGGTGCACCGTCTGCTCCTCGTCGGTCGAGGGGTACTCGTCTCGGAGGAGCAGGAGATACGCGACCACCCGGTTGTGGAAGCGCAGGTACGCCAGCGTGAAGTCGAACCACCAGCGGGGGTACTTCTGGCGGAACACGATCAGCAGCAGCGGCGGGATGAACAGGATCCCGGCGGCGATGCATGCGAACGACGCGCCGTCATCACTGCCGGTCGCGCCGATCGTCGCGAGCACGATCAGGATCGGGATGGCCAGGATCAGGCGGAAGAAGGTCGTCACCCGGTCGAGTGGGCGGTCGGGATAGTCGACGTCGAAGTGGATCGGATAGGCGGACGAGGTCGGTTGCACGGGTCAGCTCCTGTGGGTCGCGTCGTGAGCTGCTGACGCGCGCAGTGTCGGTTCTTGCGTTGCTCTCGGTGCAGTGACGTCGACCAACGTGTAGTGGGGTGGTCGGCGCCGAGGGAGCGCACCATCTCCAGGTTCCTTGTGCTGCAGACGGCGGTGACCTCGGCGTCGGGAGCCTTCGCGATCTGCACTGCGAACGTTCCGACGCCTCCCGATGCGCCGACGATCAGGACCTGTGGTCGGCGTTGACGCGTCCGTGGTCGCGCAGGGCTTGGAGGGCGGTCGACGCGGCGAGCGGCACGGCCGCTGCTTGGTCGAACGTGAGGATTGCAGGCTTCGTCACCACCAGGCTCTCGGGGATGGACGCGAGCTCGGTGAAGGCACCGAAGCCGCGCGTGCGACTGGCTGTGGTTCGGCGGCGCGCACGTCGGGGTCGGCCGGTGCCGTCGCGACGACCGGCTGGGGTTCGTCGCCGACGGGCGGCTGCAGGGGATGCTCGGTGCGCTCGATTTCTACGTGGGGCAGGAGCCGGTCGAGCCACCTCGGGAGCCACCAGTTGCGGTCGCCAAGCAGCTCCATGGTGGCCGGGACGACCACCATGCGCACGAGCGTGGCGTCGAGCAGCACGGCCAGGGCGAGTCCGAGGCCGAACAGCTTGATCTCCCTGATGTCTTCGAGCATGAAGGAGGCGAAGACGACGACCATGATCGCGGCGGCGGCGGTAATCACTCGGGCCGTCGACGCCAGGCCGTCGGCGACGGAGGTGGTGGCGTCGCCGGTTCGCAAGTACTCCTCCCTGATGCGGGAGAGCATGAAGACCTCGTAGTCCATGGAGAGGCCGAACACCACGGCGAAGAGCATCATGGGGATGAACGGGTTGATGGGTCCGCCTTCGATGCCGAGCAGCTCGCCGGCCCATCCCCACTGGAACACGGCGACCACGACGCCGTACGCCGCGCCGATCGAGAGCACGTTCATGACGACAGCCTTGAGCGGAACCAGCAGCGACCGGAAGACCGTCATCAACAGCAGGAACGAGAGGACAAGCACCGCACCGAAGAAGATGGGCATGCGCTCGGCGAGGTAGTCGGTGATGTCGATGTTCGTCGCGGCGCTGCCGGTGACCTGCACGTCGAGCCCGGTTCCCGCCACCGCGACGGGGATGACATCGTTGCGCAGCCGACGGACGAGGTCACTGGTGCCCTCGTCTTGGGGTGCGGTCGTCGCGACGAGGCCCATCAGGTACGCGGCCGGCTGCGCGGGGTCATCCGCGGTGGGGGGCGTGACGGCAGCGACGCCGGCGGTCTGTTCGAGGGCGCGGTGCAGTCTCACGATGGCTTCGGGCGAGTCGTCGGTGTCGGGCACGACGGTGATCAGGAACGGGCCGTTGAACCCGTCCCCGAAACCCTGCGCCAGGAGGTCGTAGGCCTGCCGGGTTGTCGTGTTCTTGGGGAAGTTCCCCTCGTCGGCCCAGCCGAGACGCAGGCTCGTGACCGGTGCGGCCAGGACGAGGAGCAGGGCGGTCGCGCCGATCAGCCACCGCCACGGGTGGTGCTGGATGGTGCGACTCCAGCGGTAGGCGTAGGTCGCCCGCACCGGCTTGGACATACGCCGCGGGACGGGACGGCGGAGCGGCCGGACGGCGAGGCTCGCGAGGAGGGTGAGCGCGGCGAGCACGGCGCCGATCGCCGCCAGCGGCGCGAACCCGATCCCGAGCCCGAGGAGTGCCACTGCGGTGAACCCGGCGGCGAGGAGGCCACGCCAGCGAGTGAGCTCGACCCGCTGCCGTGCGAAGCCGAGCAGTGCCGGGAGGAGCGTCGTGGAGGTGAGCATCGTGGCCAGCACGGTGGTCGACACGCCGATGCCCATTCCTCCGATCCAACCGATGCCGACGAGGAGGAGACCGAGCATGGAGATCATCACGGTGGTGCCGGCGAAGACCACGGCACGTCCGGCGGATTCCATTGCAGCCACCGTTGCGTGCCTCGGTGAGAGTCCGGCGTGGAGGCCTTCCCGGTAGCGGGAGACGATGAAGAGGGCGTAGTCGATGCCGACGCCGAGCCCGATCATCATCGCCAGCAGGGTGGTTTCGGCGGGGATGGTGAAGAGGTGGCTCAACAGCAGCGTCGTCGCGATGCCGGCTCCGACGCCGCCGAGCGCGACGGCGATCGGGAGCCCCATGGCAAGGACGGACCCGAACGCGATGATCAGCACCAGCATGGCGAAGGCAAGACCGATCAGCTCCGTCTGTGGAGGCTCGACCACGGCGAGGTACTGGCCGCCGGGTAGCACCTCGAGGCCGTCGATGGCGGGGGCGTGCTCGCTGATTGCCTGACCGAGACGGCCGGACTCGGTGTCGTCGACGGCGGCGGACAGGTTGACCTGCGCGTAGGCGACCTGGTTGGCGAGCGGTCCGCTGCGGGCGATCTGGCCCTGGCCTCGCTCGGAGTACGGCGAGATGACGGTGCCGCCCGGGTACTGCGGCACACCGTCGCTGTCGGGGAAGCCGGCGTCGACGAGGCCGAACAGCTCTTCCATGGCTGCTCGCACTTCGGGTTCCTCGACCCCCTGGCGTGCCTTGAACACGATCGTCCCGGATTGCCCGCCGGTGCCCAGCTCGGGGAAGTGCTCTTCGAGGACCGCGAAGCCCGCGGCGCTGCCGGAGTCGGGGACGGCGGAGCTCGCGCTGAAGTGCGAGCCCACGGTTCCGGCCGCGCCGAAGATCGTGAAGAGCGCGACGAGCCAGACGCCCACCGCCTTGATCCGGTGGTCGAAGCACCAGCCGGCGAGCCGGCCGAGCACGGTCGCCTGCCGGCCGATCGGCTCACCACCCGTGCTCGCGCCGGTGGGTCTCGGTGGGCTCTTGGTTGTCGATGCAGGCATGGGGACATCGTCGCGATACCGGCAGTCGACGACATCGGGCATCTGGCCATTCACGACCGACCGAACGAACGATGCGCGGCTCGTTCTTTCGGCCGATCCGCCGGCGCTCGGCTTCCCTTACGCTGGACGTCGTGATACGAGACGCGGCTCGTGCGTTGTGGGCCGAGCCCCGATCACCCAACCCGCCCACGCGGGTGTGGCGGGACTGGGCGCTCGTTGCGGTGCTGCTGCCTTCGGCGGTTGTCGAGGGAGTCGTGCGCGATGACGTCGTCTGGCGTGGTCCCTCGGTCGCCGTTTTCGTGGCGCTCGTGCCCATGCTGCTCGTGCGACGGACGCACCCGCTCGCGGCCGTGACGATGGCGTTCGGCGCGATCGCGATCGTCCAGGTCGTGTCGCTCGTGGCCGGCGTCTACTGGGAGGGCCTGAGCACCGCCGTGTTCGTGCTCCTGTTCCCCTATGCGCTCCTTCGCTGGGGCGCTGGGCGTGAGGTCGCGATCGGCATGTCGGTGGTGCTCATCCCGGTCGCGCTCAGCGTGTTCGACCCCATTCCCGTCGGTGACCATGTCGCCGGTGCCCTCGTGGTGCTGTTCGCCGCAGCGATCGGCACCGCGGTCCGCTACCAGGACAATGCCCGCCAGCGCGGGATGGACCAGGTCAAGCTGCTCGAGCGTGAGCAGCTGGCACGCGAGCTCCACGACACCGTCGCCCATCACGTCTCGGCGATCGTCATCCGCGCCCAAGCCGGACGCGTCGTCGCCGCTTCCGATCCCACCGCCGCGCTGGAGGCTCTCGGTGTGATCGAGGAGGAGGCGTCGCGGACACTCGAAGAGATGCGGGCCATGGTGGGCGCGCTCCGCCAGGGCGAGGAGCCTGACCTCGCCCCGCAGCGAGGCGTCGCCGACATCGAGCGTCTCACCAAGAGCGCCGGGGACCGGCCCCACGTCGACGTCGAGCTTTCAGGGAACCTCGAAAGACTCCGGCCGTCGGTCGATGCCGCCCTGTACCGACTGGCCCAGGAGGCGATCACGAACGCTGTTCGACACGCACGCCACGCGACCCGCATCCGAGTCACCGTCCGCGGTGACGACGACTGCGTGCGGCTCACCGTCGGCGACGACGGCGACGCTGGCGCCTTCGATCCACGTGCGTCATCAGGGTTCGGGCTGATCGGCATGGCCGAACGAGCAAAGCTGCTCGGCGGGACCCTCGAGGCCGGACCAAACCGCAACCGAGGATGGACCGTGCAGGCCGTGCTGCCCAGAAGCCGAGGTGGCTCATGACCATCCGAGTCGTCATTGCGGACGATCAGGAGATGATCCGGACTGGGCTCAGGATGATCCTCAACGCCCAACCCGACATCGAAGTCGTCGGCGAGGCAGCCGACGGGCGCGAAGCGGTCGCGCTCGCCCGCCGGCTCCGACCCGACGTGTGCCTGTTCGACATCCGCATGCCCGACATCGACGGCATCGAAGCCACTCGACAGCTCGCCGGGCCTGAGGTCGACGATCCGCTGGCGGTCGTGGTGATCACGACCTTCGATCTCGACGAGTACGTCTACGGCGCCCTCAAGGCGGGCGCGCGTGGATTCCTACTCAAAGACGCCGGACCCGAACTGCTCGTACAGGCGATCCAAGCGGCCGCCCGCGGGGACGCACTCATCGCCCCGAGCGTGACCGCCAGACTCCTCGCCACGTTCTCGAACACACGTCCCGCAACGCCACGGGCCCAGCCCATCGAGCCGCTCACCGCCCGCGAGGAAGAGGTCCTCGTGACCGTCGCCCGGGGCCGAACCAACGCGGAGATCGCCGACGAGCTCTACATCAGCCTGAGCACCGTCAAGACCCACCTCGCGAGCCTGATGAACAAGCTCGGCGCACGGAACCGAGTCGAGATCGCCATGTGGGCCTACGAAACAGGTCGCATCGCCAGTTGACCATTCCGGGCGGGATGGGGCGGGATGGGGCGGGATGGGGCGGGATGGGCCTACACCCGCGGGCGACGCGCACGACGGCTGACGCGCTTGGGTTGCCGGCCACCAGACGCACACCGGGCCGAACGTCACGTGGATCGCGGGCGTCGGCGAGACGGCGAAGCCGCAGCGGCGCGACTTGTCGTTGTCGAGGGCGGTGAGGTCAGCGACGAGATCGACGTCGTGCTTCACGCGACCTGGACCGCGCCCTTCAGCTTCGCCGGGACCTTGTCCGGGAAGGCAAGTCCAACGGCCAGGTCAGCGGCCACGTTTCCGACCTCGAAGTGCACTCTGAGCGGCGACCAAAGGCAGACGCCGCGGCTGAAGGTCGGTGTGCAGGGAAGGTGCGGCTGTGTTCGCCGCCCGGGGCACGGTCCAGGCATGCTCTTTGGTTGCAGGATCTTTCGACAGGTTGTGGAGCCTGTTGCTCAACCTCGCCGTGATGTTCGGTGTGCTCTGCGTGTGGGCTGTGGTGCTGTGGTGGCGTCACCGGCTGCGTGAAGGTCGGAAGCGGGCCAGGTTGCAGGCCAAGCTCCGCGAAGCCGACCGGCAGATCGAGGCGGACCGCACGCGGTTCTCTGCCCCCTGCACAGCTACTTTCGTCACGTCGAGCGCGCCGCGTCCGCCAGAGCAATGGCGATCGCGCTGATGTCGATGAGACCATTGCTGAGGACGACGACGACCAGCCCGTCCGCGGGGAGGCATGCGGCCCACGACACGAACCCGATGTGCTGACCGGCGTGCCCGACCCCCGATGCGTACGGATCGGCGATCTCGTGGAGCCCGAGATCGGCGATCTCGTAGAGCCCGAGTCCGTACCCGTCATCGAACGTCGCCATCTCGGTCAGTGAGGCCGGGGAGACGATCTCGCCGGCACAGAACGCTCGCCACCAGCGCCCGAGGGTTGGCGAGTCCGATGACATACCGCCCGCCGGGCCGCCTGCCGTTGCCCCCGCGAGTGACGGCAGGTAGCCGCCGCCCTCCTCGAGCGCTGCGCTCGACTCACCCTCGGGCATCGCCATCGGCTCGGTCGGGACCTCGTCCGGTTGATAGATGAGCCGCTCCAACCCCGCGAGGCCAAGGACGCCGTCGCGCAGCACATCGGCCACCACCCGCCCTCGAACCTGCTCGATGATCAAGCCGAGCAGCACGTAGTTCGTCGACGAGTACTCGAAGAAGTCGCCCGCCGGGGAGCGATCGGCGGCGACCAGAGCCAGCACATCCGTCGGCGTCCACCGGCGCTGGCGATCGGTTTCCACACTGTCAAAGATCGCGTCGTAGTCGGGGATCCCGCTGCGCATGCCCAGCAGCTGACGAATGGTCGCCCCGTTCGAATCGAAGTCCAAATCCGACGGAAGGTGATCGGTGGCAGGATCGTCGAGGTCCAGCTCGCCGGCCTCGACCATCTGCATCACCTGTGCGGCGATCACAGTTTTGGTGATGCTGGCGATGGCGAACTGACTTTCGACCTCGACGTCTCGAACGCCGTCCGCCTTGCCCGCCGCGCCACTCCAAGTGCCGTCCGCGGACATCACTGTCGCGGCAACTCCGCTCCCGTCGGCCTTGTCGTTCAGGATCGCCAAGAGCTCGTCCGCCACGTCCTCGGAGACCGGGTCCTCGCGGATGGCGGCGAACAGGGCAGTCGGGAAGGATGCATCCGGTTGCGTCGTCGACGGGGTTGCCGGCTGGGTCGTCGAGGTCGCAGCCGGTCGAGTCGTCGAGGTCGACGCCACGGTCGACGCTGATGGCTCGACCGAGACCGCCGTCGACGCGGTGCCCGCGGTCGACGCACACCCTGCCAGTGCGACGATCGCGGCCAGAGCCCAGACATGCCCGTGATGACGCCTCATCCCGTTGTCAAGTCCGTCGCGGCCGGGGATTTCGGTGTGCTGATTCCGGCGACGAAGTAGCAGGCCGCGGCGATGAGAACGGCGAACCACACGCTGAATGCCACTACGGCGTCGGTGCCCCAGTCGTCACCGAGGATGGGCAGGCTGACGAGGTAGATCACCGGCAGCGACGCGGCGAGCATCGCTGACACCTTCAGTCGCTTCCGCCTGCGGCGATCACAGTCGGTGACGTCCATCGAGCGCGCCAACTTGCTGCGTTGTGTGACCGCCACGAGCACCGCGAGCGGGAGCAGGAGCGCGCCGGGATACAGACCGGCGAACGGGCTGGCGATGCCGACACATGCCATGACGACGATCGCCGCGGTCAAGACGGTGGATGTGTGTTGTTCTTTCATGAGTGTCGCCATTCGATAGCGCGGGACAGTGACGATCAGATCGAGGGTTACCCGGCGCCATGCTCGGCGCGGACCGAGTTCGGCGGACAGGTCGGTGTGGATCTGCAGGAGGTCATCGCCGTAGTGATCTCGAAAGTCCCGCGGGTAGAGCCGCAGGAGGTTCTTGTACACACGACCCGCTGACTCGGTTCTCATGTCAGGCCAGACCCGGTTCAAGGTTCGAGCGGGTGATCGTGACGAGCGCGGCGAGACGATCGGCTTCTGCCCAGCAGACGGCCCGTCCGAGTCCGGTCAAGCGGTAATAGCGGCGTCGAGCGTCGTCGTCGGTGGACGGACGTCGATCGGACTCCTCGACAAGATCGTGCTCGACCAGCTTGTGGAGCGTCCCGTAGAGCGTGGCTGGACCCATGCGCACCACACCGCCCGAGGACCCCTCGACGGCGCCCATGATGGCGTACCCGTGACGATCGCCGGCCGTGAGCGCCACAAGGACATGGAACTGGGCTTGCGGGAGCGGAAGGAACGACCGGGGATCGGTGGAGGCTTCGGAGTTGTTCACCACCCCCACAATCTATCAGTTACCGATATATTGTCAAGCGATAGATCGGTATCTGATGGAGAGGTGCAACGGGTCGCAACGGGTTGCAGCGTGGTTGCACCGACGCGACAAGACCGGGTCAGAGATAGCCTCTGACATGGTCTTTTTAGTGGCGGGCCAGATTTGAACTTGCGACCTTCGGGTTGTGAGCCTGCAGATTTTCGTCCGCACCTGGTGGTGCTCGGATGCGTCAGTCCTGGTCACGGTGCAGTTTATGGGCCCTCTGGGCCGATCTCGTATGTACCCGTAGGACCCGGTGGGATCACGTCGCAGT